>NZ_JBDJOB010000005.1:0-230449 GCF_039674705.1 Stenotrophomonas sp. TWI169
CGCCGGCATGGAACCCAGCGGCGAGAGCCCGAACCAGGAGCGCGGCATCGCGCTGCATGCTGCACAGGGCAAGGTGAGTGCGCGTGCGCACAAGAACCAGGCGATCGTGGCCGCAAAGACGCAGGTGCGCATCGCCAGCACCGAAGCGGACGTGCAGCTGTCGGCACCGAGCAAGCATCTGCTGGCGACGGCGGCCGGGGCCTACATCCGGATCGAGGGCGACAACATCGAACTGGGCGCACCGGGCAAGGTGGAATTCAAGGCGAGCCAGCGCGAATGGCTGGGGCCGGCGAGTGTGGTGGGGCAACTCGCCGTGCTTGCCGCAGATCTCAAGGCGTGCCCAACCAAGGACAGTCAGCTGGCAGCGGCCGGCACTGCAACTATCTGAAATGAATCATCACTCGCTTGAATCGTTGATCCGGGATGTCGGTGAAAGATTGCATGGTCCGCGCCAGCCGCGCTGGGCAGGCGCAATCATCGATCCATTGGTGCGCGACCCATTTGATGATGGGCTTGTCGCGGAGCTGGGAGCAACCAAACTCAGAATCAATGTGCCGTTTCGTGACAAAACGCCATCGCGCCTTCCGTACCTGCTTCTGCTGGAAGCAACCTCTGATGGCGTCGCGCTGCTGCACGCCACCTGCCTTGAGGCAATGGAAGAGCAGCGGAACCCCGATAGTGAGGCAGAGCACGGGTTCGCCATTGGGCCTTGGATCGGCTTCGACTCCGAGCCTGATGAGATGGCCAGACATTGGGCCACGATCTGTACGATTCGAGTAGCCGGGCAGGGACGCCGGTATCTGCGCCTTGCGGATCGGCGGGTACTCAAGTGGCTCTGGCGCCGCCTGGACGCCGCCCAGCAGGCCTTCATGGCAGGACCCATGACGCAGATCCTGGTGTTGGGGCGAGATTCGAGTGTCGCTGAACTCCGCGTGTCAATGACACCACAGCGGGAGCGCACTGGGCTCCTATGGAAGTTCGATGGGAGCATGCTTGACGAGTGCGAGGCTGTGCAGAGCATGCTCAGAGGATGGCGGCGATTCGCACCAACCGTTCCGGCGAACTACCTCGATCTGGCCGAGTTCGCGCTATCCGAGGCGCAGGCCGCTGGCGCCCAAAGCCTGCATGATCGCGTGCTCCTCGGAGCGTACGCCTTGCAGGTAGACAATCACGTTCTCAGGTCGCCAGAGCTTCGGCGACTTGTTGCCACATCCCAGGCACAGGCCACGAATCTCGCTTTGGCCCTTGCTGCGATTCCCGATAGCAGGTGGGACGCCATGGCACTGGCCGTCCGACAAGGCCGATCCGGCGCTCGCTATCTGGAGGCCACTCAAGGAGGGAGCATTCATGGCTTCAGGTGATAGCAATCAATATTCGAGCAACGCCATCACCGCTGCCAGGAGAACCAAGACGTGCGGTGCTGGCGGTTGCGCGTCATGTGTCAAGTCTGGTCTGCCCGTGTTGCTTACCCGGCCGGGGCTGGCGGAAGCACGATACGCGGCCAGATCAGCCGTGCAGACACGTCAACTGATGGCCGGGCTTTCCGCGCCCGACCTGAAGTTCTCCGACTATGTCATGCGTGCGCTGAGGACAGGGTACGTCTACGTCTACTATCAGACTCCAGCAATGCATGCGCTGATCGGTGGAGAAGGTTGGGAGGCTTACGCTGTCGACGAGGCAGGCTATGTCAGCCCCATTCCGTTGGAGAATCCACCTCTGCCAGAGGAAATGCCGCGCTTCAGTCGTGAGCGCGCGGCGGGCTATGCCGCCGCTATGCTGATCAACATCAAAGAGCCCTCCCGTGCTGGTGAGGTCTGGATAGGTTTCAGCGAAGTGCCGCTATCCGTGAAGGTAAGGCAGAACTACGCGGCAGACCCGGAGCTTCTGAACCAGCGTTTTACTCGCCTGAACGCGTCCACCGGTCAAAGCAGCCGTGCGCTGGCGCTCACGGATGGTGCGATACAGGGCGCAATTGCGGACTACGACGTCGAGCGCGGTCGCATGCTTGAAGGTCTGCGCGGAAATCCCCATCGTCCAGGGCAGGTAGCGCTGGACAAGAATGGCAAGGTCCCGGAGAAGCCGGCTTCGGAAGATGCGCAGACCGAAGAGCGGCGCGAGTCCGCCAAGGACGTTGCCGCGGCGGCGGCTGCAATCGCGGGCGCATCCAGGGATCCAGCCGCCAGGCAGCCTCTGATCCTGGGTGTCAGCGACCCGGTCGGCATGGCCCACGAAGCCGCGCATCTGCGCCTGACACTACCCAGCAAGGCTGTGACGTGGTTGATGGCGCAGAAGGACGGTGCGCGACGCCTGCAGACTGCAGTGACGCTGGTGGGGCTTCAGCAGATGCTGGTTGAGCAGGCCAGGGTGCGGGAGGCTGACTTCCGTGATCGTAATCCGCCTGCGATGTCCGCAATGGATCTTCGTGCGGAAATGATAACGAAGACAGAGTTCGAGGCTCGCCAGAAGGCAGGCATCGTTCCTTCGTCCGCAAGCTGGTCGCCGCTCGCTATTCCCATGAACGGCCCGTGGGGTAAAGGCGTCGCCTCAAGCGGACAGAACGGCTACGGCACTGTGCACGTAGCCGGCGGCGCTTTTGAGGCCGACGCGCTTGAGCTGATCGAGAAGATCAAGAAGAAGGCGTCGGGCAAAACTCGCGACACCGTCACCGGAAATTTACTGGGCTGGGAAGACTACCTGAAGGAGTTTGGTAGGTTCTCCGCTGAGGACAAGGCACTGCGCAAGCACATCCAGGGGGATCATCGTGATCTTCTGTCGTGGCACGGCCGCAAGCTGGTCACCGGGTTCGATTTCGATGAGACGAGCCCCGAAGATGGCATCTACTACAGCCAGGTGGTCGCCAACCTATTGCACGGCGGGCCCATCGACGACGAGGCTGTGGAGTGGTACGCCGACTTCGTAAAGGATGATCCCAGCAACAAGGACAATCTGCTGGTCAGGGCCATGCTGGGCAATCAGAAAGACGCGTTTGAGCAGTTTTCCGGGTGGAGCGTCGAAGAGGGCCAGAGAAACAAGGCCACTGAGGTTCTCAACAATCTGCTTGATCTGGCAGAGAAGCTGAGCGAGTCCAACCAGGGCGGGAAGGCGGCCGCGTTGGCCGTGAAGCACGTTGACACGCTGCGGATTCTTGCACGTGCGTATGCCAGCCCGCTGATCGCGATGGTGGGCGCCGTAGCGCTTGGCGCAGGGAAAGTGAAGAAGACGCTCTCCCCGCTTCTGTACGACCGTGTCATGGCCTTGTTGAGCAGTATGGTCAAACGAGCAGCCCCGCAGATTACACATCTGATTGTTGATGCCCCTCTGCGGATGGCAGGGCGCGCGTGGCGGGAGGTCTCAAGGGCATTCACTGCGGCTGCGGCCGACACGCCGGCCGGCAAGCGCAATGGCGTGAAGAGCCTGGTGATTGGAAGCGGAAGCTCGCTCCAGCTTGCAGGTGCCGGTGAAGCGGCTGATACGCGAGTGAAGCTGCATCTGTGGACCAACCAGAGTGAAGAGCAACTGCGCGCGCTTCAATCCACGGTCCAGCCGGGGCAATCCGTGGCAAATGCGCGGCCAGCACCGGGATCGATGATGACGGGAGTTGTAGTTGCGGCTGCTCCCATCACGATGGGGTCCAGCGGTCTGATGAGCCTGGCTTCGGCCACCCCCAAGGTGATTGCCGATGTGCCCACGGTGATGAGTGCCGGTGCCGGCATCATTCACGCGATGGAAGTAGCCAAAGCATGGAAGAAGATGGAGGTTGGCACAGCGAAGGAGCGCAGAGATGCCATCTTCAGTTTCTTCTCGGCAGGGTTAGGAGTGGTCTCGGCATTCCTCGATGTCGCGAAATCGTACGCGCAGAATGTTCTCAAGAAGGGGCTTGCCAAGCGTCTGGAGGCCACGGTTGCTCTGTTTGCGGCTATTGGTTCGTTCATTGATTCGGCGCAGGCCTTTGTTGCTTCTGCGGACGATTTGAAGAATGGGCGCGGTGGTGCTGCTGTAGTGCATTTCCTAGAAGGGGTATCGCTGTTCGCTGGTGGGTTCGCTCTTGCTCTATACGCAGCATCCATCTTTGTTCAGAGTTTTGGCACAACTACTTCATGGCTTGGGTGGGGCATCGTCCTTGTGATTCTCGGACTTGCGCTCGGTTTCGTTGCCTCGCTTCTAATGACGCTTCCTCTCGAGGATTGGGCGGCCAGGACTATTTGGGGGAGGTGGATCTCGACCCGTTGGGTCACGCAGGAGGAAGAACTTGGAGAACTCAATAAAGTTCTTTTGGGTGTTGAGGTGGATGCGCAGTATAGAAGCGCGTTCAGCTGGAAGAATGTCGCATCTGCGGATGACGTGATCATCGGTGATGCAGTGAAACGCATGACCGCCCATGACTCCGGTGCAAGGTTCACTAGGGAGTTTTTGGTCACGCTTAAGCTTGTAGATCAGATTCGGAAACGGCTGGGAATAAATATTCTTGTGAGCGGTCAGGGCGCGGCAGGGATGGAGAGCATCGCCCGCTATTCCACCGATGAGTTGGGCAATGCCGGAGAGAACTGGGGCCAGGGCGTATCAGAAGGCAGGATGGATCATGTCTCGGTTGAGGCATTGACAATATCCGGCCATGTCGAGAGTAGTCGATTCTCGGCTTTGGCGGTGGAGCTCACAATTCGAGACGCTCTTGATGGAGGGGACGTTATTGTCTATGAGAGGATGGTGGTTGAATGAATAGACCCAGAAAGCGGTATGGCGACGTTCTGGTTGAAGAGTGGGAGGGCGAGGAGCCCTTCTTTGATACGGATTTTGCAAAGAAGCGGACTAACGGCACCGGACAGGTTGGTGTGGCCCAACCCCGCCGGATCCTGAATTCCACTGGCGGCGATCAAGTCCACAGTGGCCCCTCATCGTCCGATGTTGTTCTGGCGGCCTATGAGAACGGCATCATGATTAGCGGCCTGAGAGGGTCCGCAAGTCTTTCATTACTTGCGTGGTTCGGATTTCTTCCAGCCCTGGGTCTCGTCGCGTCCTCGTTCTTTGGTGCCTCTGTCTTGCTCAAGGGGGGCTGGGAGTTTCTGGTGCATGAGCCCGGCGTTGCGTTTGGCTTCGCATTTGGGACCTTGTTCGGTGCACTCTTTGGAACTAGTGGATTCAGTGTTCTGTTTCGTATTCTGGTGCTGATGCCATCGGATTTCCCGGTGATTTTTAACAGGAAAACGAAGGATGTCTGGGTGACAGTTCCTTCGATGCCGTCATTCATACGGATCTTTGAATTTATTCCGGTGAGGTTTGAACGGCACAGTTGGGAAAGTCTTCAACCTCGAATATACAGGATCCTCGAGGTCACTGCTGGCATGAGTTCTGCTCGCTGGACATACATCCTGACGATGGTTTTCGGACGTGAAGACGACCTCACGAAGGTCGCCAGTGAGGTGAACATCGGCTTCAAGGGATGGGGAGACGATTTCGAGTTGCTGCAGCTTTGGGAGCACATTCGTCAATACATGAACGATGCCGGCCCCGCTTTGGACCCGGGCGAAGAGTTCAAGACCTTCAGCACGGGCCGACTTCCCAAGTTCCCGGATGAGGCAATGGCGGCCTTAGGGCGAAAGCTCTCGGAAACCGAGGCTTGGGAAACTACGAGGGCCTAATGGCCCTGCTATTGGCGGTGGGCCAGATGAACCATGAACTCTAAAGAGCCCCGCTGCTGAAAAACAGAGGAAGTCGGTCTATGAGAGGATTTTGGTTGAATGAATAGACCCAAGAAGCGGTATGGCGACGTTCTGGTTGAAGAGTGGGAGGGCGAGGAGCCCTTCTTTGATACGGATTTTGCAAAGAAGCGAACTAATGGCGCCGGGCAGGTTGGTGTAGCTCAACCGCGCCGGATTCTGAATTCTACTGACGATGTCCGAGTTCATAGTGGTCCCTCGTCGTCCGAAGTTGTTCTGGCGGCCTATGAGAACGGTATCCTGATCAGTGGGCTGAGAGGTAATGCAAGTCTTTCTATACTGGCGTGGTTCGGATTCCTTCCTGCTTTAGGTCTTATTGCAGTAGCGATCTTTTGTGCAAATGTACTGTTTAGATTGGGCGCCAATGCTGTTTTTGAGCCCGGTATTGCCATTTCTTTTTTCTTTATTTCAATAGCTGGATTTCTGTTTGGTATTGGTTTAATTAGTTTTTTATTTCGTGTTCTTGTGTTAATGCCATCGGACTTTCCTGTAATTTTTAATAGGAGTGCGAAGGATATATGGGTGGCTGTTCCTACGCTGCCATCGTTTGTCCGGATACTTGAGCTCCATCCGGTGAGGTTTGAACGTTACAGCTGGGCAGATCTTCAACCTCGAACGTATAGGATCTTAGAGGTTACTCCAGGGGCGAGCTCTGCCCGCTGGATCTATATTCTTACCTTAGTCTTTGGTCAAAAAAATGATCCAAGAAGGGTCGCCTGTGAAATGAATATCGGCTTCAAAGGCTGGGGAGACGATTTCGAGCTGCTGCAGCTTTGGAAGCACGTTCGCCAATACATGAACGATGCCGGCCCGGCTTTGGACCAAGGCGAAAAGTTCAAGACCTTCAGCACGGGCCGACTTCCCAAGTTCCCGGATGAGGCAATGGCGGCCTTGGGGCGAAAGCTCTCGGAATCCGAGGCTTGGGAAATTACGAGGGCCTAATGGCCCTGTTATTGGCGGCGGGCCAGATGAAATGTGAGCTCTAAAGAGCCCCGCTGCTGAAAAACGGAGGAGGTCGGTCTACGAGAGGATTTTGGGTGAATGAATAGACCCAGGAAGCGGTATGGCGACGTTCTGGTTGAAGAGTGGGAGGGCGAGGAGCCCTTCTTTGATACGGATTTTGCAAAGAAGCGAACTAATGGCGCCGGGCAGGTTGGTGTAGCTCAACCGCGCCGGATCCTGAATTCCGCTGACGGTGCCCGAGTTCACAGTGGCCCCTCATCGTCAGATGTAATACTGGGGGTGTATGAGAATGGAGTGGTTGTAAGTGGATTGAGAGGAGCTTCCAGCTTATCCGCTCTTGCGTGGTTTGGGCTAATTCCATCGTTCTGTATGATTTTGATTGGCATTTATTGCGCGCATCTTATTATCAAGCTTGGGGAGGGTTTTGCTCAAGAGCCAGGGTTGGCCCTTGGCATTGGATGTGCTGGCTTGTTCGGATTATTTTTTGGGTTTAGTACATTCAGTGTGCTTTTCCGCGGATTGGTTCTAATGCCGTCCGATTTTCCGGTCATATTTAATAGGGGGACTAAGGAGGTATGGGTGTCTGTGCCCAAGATGCCGTCATTCATACGGATCTCTGAATTTCAACCGGTGAAGTTTGAACGGCACAGTTGGGAGAGTCTTCAACCTCGAACATACAGAATTCTCGAGGTCACTGCTGGCATGAGTTCTGCTCGCTGGACATACATCCTGACGATGGTTTTCGGACGTGAAGACGACCCCACGAAGGTCGCCAGTGAGGTGAATATCGGCTTCAAGGGGTGGGGGGACGATTTCGAGTTGCTGCAGCTTTGGGAGCACATTCGCCAATACATGAACGATGCCGGCCCGGCTTTGGACCCGGGCGAGAAGTTCAAGACGTTCAGCACGGGCCGACTTCCGAAGTTCCCGGATGAGGCAATGGCGGCCTTAGGGCGAAAGCTGTCGGAGTCTGAGGCGTGGGCTGCTCCAAAGACTTGACGCAAGATTGGCTGCGTCGGCATTTGACCTGCCCCGGTTTGTAGTCTCGACAACCACGATCTGGCGTGTCGGCCGTGAGCCTCTCCCCTCAGATGGGAGGAGAACCTGAAAATAGGGGATTACCGAGCCGCCGCAATCGCCTTCACCCGCGCCCTGGCCAATGCTTCACCAATCGCCGGGCCTTTCAGGTGCGTCGTATCCAGATCCCGTGCCTGTACCGATAGCGCGGCCTGATGCAGGCGCTTGAGCGTTTCGCCCTGCGGGTAGTCACTGTCCTCGAATCCCAGTCGTCCGCGCTTGTCGGCCTCGCAGCACACTGCGATGCGCGCGATGCGTTCGGGCCGGCGCAGCGCGTCGCAGCGACCGAGCAGTTCCAGCACGGTGGCATCGCGGAGCTCGTCGATGCGGTGCACGTTCAAGTGCTCGCGGCAGACCGCTTCCGCCAGCTGCTGGTGTTCGGCCGGGACCTTCAAGCGGGCGCACAGCGCCTTCAGCGGCGTAATGCCGCGCTGCTCGTGCATGATGTGGCGCGGCCATTCCTCCGGCGGGGTGAGGCCCTTGCCGAGATCGTGGGTGAGCGCGGCGAAGCCGACCAGGTCATCGCCCGGGGCCAGTCCCGCTGCCATGTCACTGACCATCTCCTGGTGCAGGCCGGTGTCGATTTCCGGATGGAACTCGGCACGCTGCGGAACGCCATACAGCGCTTCCAGCTCGGGCAGGACCGGGCCCAGTGCGTGCGCCTCGTGCAGGGTGCGCAGGAACGCCGAAGGCCGTTCGCTTGCCAGCGCCCTTCGTAGTTCCTGCCAGACTCGCTCTGGTACCAGCGCGTCGAGCTCACCGCTGGCAGCGACCTCGCGCATCAGCGCCATGGTTTCGGGGGCAACGGTGAACCCCAGCGGGGCAAAGCGGGCCATGAAGCGGGCCGCGCGCAGCACGCGCAATGGATCTTCAACGAAGGCAGGACCGACGTGGCGCAGCACGCGCTGCTCGATGTCACGCACGCCGCCGTAAGGATCGACCAGCGCACCGCTGTCTTCGTCGCAGGCAATGGCATTGATGGTGAAGTCGCGGCGCTGCAGGTCCTCTTCCAGCGTTACCGCCGGATCGGCATCGACCACGAAACCGCGATAACCGCGGCCGGATTTGCGCTCGGTGCGGGCCAGGGCGTATTCCTCACCGGTCTGCGGATGCAGGAACACCGGGAAGTCCCGCCCCACGGCGCTGAAGCCCTGCGCTTCCATCTGCGCGGGCGTGGCACCGACCACCACCCAGTCGCGGTCGCCGGCGGGACGCTGCAGCAGGCGGTCGCGCACGGCGCCGCCGACAAGATAGATCTTCATGGCGGGGATGATGGCATGCCCGGCGCGCAGAGCCGAATCAGTCGCCGCCCTGGCCCGCGTCCGCCGGACAGCTGAAGCTCTTGCGCTTGTCGACCAGGCGTCCCATCAGGCGGTCGCTCAGCGGCAGGGCGTCACCGTTGAGGCGCCAGTCGTAGATCACGCTGAAGGCCAGCACGCGCGCGACGTACTCGCGCGTTTCCTTGTAGCTGATCGTCTCGATCCACAGGTCGGGATCGAAACCGGGGCGCTGGCTCTGCCAGCGTGCCGTAGGCGTCGGACCGGCGTTGTAGGCGGCGATGGTCACATAGGGCAGGCCGTCGTACTTGTTCATCAGCTGGCGCAGGTAGGCGGTGCCGATGGCGATGTTGGTGTCGGGGTCGTAGAGGCTGTCGGCACCGCCGTAGCCGGTCAGGCCGATGGACTTTGCCACGGCGGCACCGGTGGCCGGCAGCACCTGCATCAGGCCCATCGCATTGGCAGGCGAGCGCGCGCGCGGAGTGAAGATGCTTTCGGCGCGGATTTCCGCAGCGACCCAGGCCGGATCGATGGCATTGCGCGCCGATTCGCGGCGGATCGTGGCGTCATGGTGCAGCGGGAAGCGCAGGTCATACAGGCGCTGTTCCTGCGGCTGCTTGCCGAGGGAGAACACCGCGCGGTCGAACCAGCCGTTGTCCTGGGCCACCCGCACGGCCAGTCGGCGCTGGGTGTCATCGAAGCGCGACAGCGCGCTGTTCCATTCGGCCACGGCCCAGCCGGCGCGATCGATCTGGAACAACGCCACTGCGCGCTGGATGGCAGGATCGCGAGCCACTGCGGCCTTGGCCTGTTCGCTGTCGTTGGGTTTCCACGGGCACAGCGTGTAGCCCTGCTGCAGCTTGTCGGCCGCGAGGAAGCCGTGGAAGGTGGGCGTGCGCGCGGCCTCCCGGAACAGCGACTGTGCCTGCTGTGCCTGCCCGGTCTTCTCCAGCATGCGTCCTTCGTAATAGCGCCAGCGTGGATCGTTGCGCTGCTTCGGCCCCATCTTGCGGATCGCCGCCAGGGTCGCCGGCCAGTCGCCACGCGACATCGCTTCGCGCACGCGCCATTCATGCAGGCGCTCGTCGTAGGCGGCGTCGGGGACTGCATTGAGGCGCCGCGCGGAATCAGGCAGGTAGGAGGCGACCGTCCACAACGCGATCTGGTAGCGCACCTGGGCCTGCTGCTCGGCACTCAGGCCCAGGGCCTGCGCGTACTGCGGCAGCTGCTGCTCGGTGGCATCCGGATCGGCCTTGGCCAGCTTGACCAGGCCGTCGGTGGCGATGCGCCGGCTGCGATCATTGCGCGGCCAGTTCAGTGCGCTGGCATTGGGCTTGTCGACGAACGCGGCATAGGTGTTGGCCAGCGCCAGGTCGGCAGCGGGAAGCCCACGCGCGGCGCTGCGCATCACCGCCGGCTGCTGCGCGTCGGCGGCCGCGTCGATGCGCTCCCAGCGCAGTGCGTCGCTCAGGCCCCCCTGGGCCTGCAGCACGGCGAACACCGCATCGCAGCCGTCGGGCAGTGACTTGCCGTTCCGGCGCCACAGCTCCTGGGCGTCGCTGATCCATTGCGGATCCACACCGCTGGTCACCTGTCGGGCGGTCAACTGCGCACAGCGCAGGCCGAGATTGTCGGTAGGCACCCAGTTGGCGAGCAGGGTGGGCCAGTCCTGCCGGCGTGCCACCGAAGGCAGCCACACGCTGCGGAAGGTGGTGGCCACGGCCTGGCCCTCGTAACGCTTGAGGAAGGCCTGCGCCTGCGCGGTGTCGACCGTGTCGATGTTGCGCCGCAGATTGGCGTACTCCAGCCAGCCATAGGCCGGATGGCGGCTGAGCGCGGCGGCCTGGCCGGGATCGAACTGGCCGCGTTCGGCAGCTGCGATGGCGGCTTTGAGCTGCGCGTTCTGGGCATCGAGGGACTGGGCACCGGCGCAGCCGATCAGCAGCAGGGAGGCCAGCGGGAGCAGGGACAGGGCGGTCGAAGAGCGTCGGGTCATGGCGCCAGCATAGCGGGCACTGGCTGAATTCAGTTTCGCATCGCGTGCACGCCAGACAAAGGCAACGGCGGCTGAATGCAGGTGCATGCAGCCTCTGCCGCAACGGCGGGATGCCGGCGTAACGTCAGAGCCGGGCGAACCGCCCGGCTGCAGGGAGCGGCACATGGCGTTCAGTAGCGCAGGAAGGAATGGCCCGCTGGCGGAGATCAATGTCACGCCATTGGTGGATGTGATGCTGGTGCTGTTGATCATCTTCATCGTGACCGCACCGATCGTGGCCCGGCCGATCGCAGTGCAGTTGCCGCAGGCGACCGATCGCGTGGTCGCCCGGCCGGACCCGCCGCCGCCGATCGAACTGCGTCTGGATGCAGCCAACCAGCTCAGCTGGAACGGCCAGTCTCTGGCCATTGCCGATCTGCAGTCGCGCCTGCAGGCGCAGGCGGGTAAGTACGCCGGCAACCTGCCGGAGCTGCGCATCGCGACCGATCCGGCGGCCGAGTACGAAGGGATGGCACGGATCCTGGCGGCGGCCGAGGCCACCGGCATGGAGCGCATTGCGTTCGTGCGCTGAGCAGCGGACGAGGGGCGGTCGATGGACAGCCCCTCCACCAAGAGTGCTTTGGAGCACTCCGCGGATGCCGGCACCTGCTGTCGCAACGGGCGCGTGACCGCCGCGCCAAGGCCGGAACAGAAGACAGAATCTGTCGCTATCTGATGTGATTGCCCGTCAATCGCGTCAAGCCTGCGTGAAAGGGTGTCGGTCATCACGCCGTGATTTTGACTACTTGTTTACAAAGGAGACGCTGCCGCCATGCAGGAGGGGCGTACGGCAGCCAATGTCCCGACATTCCTTTGGAGAGAGAGCGAATGAATCACCTGCACCACCGCCCCCTGGCGGTTGCCGTCGCCCTGTGCGTGACTGCCCTGGCACCGCTGGGCGCCGCCGCACAGTCCACCACCAACCTGGACGCGGTCGAAGTCACCGGTACCCGCATCAAGCGCGCTGAAGTGGAGGGCCAGGTTCCGATCCAGACCCTGACGCGCGGCGACATCGAGCGCACCGGCCTGAGTTCGATCGGCGAAGTGCTGCAGCAGCTCACCGGCTCCGGTTCGGCGCTCAATGCCAAGTTCAATTCGTCCGGCAACTTCGGCTTCCCCCCGGATGGCAGCGGCGTCGGTGCGGGTTCGGCGCAGGTCGATCTGCGCCACCTGGGGGCCAAGCGCGTGCTGGTGCTGGTCGATGGCATCCGCTGGGTCAATGAGTCTTCGGCGTCGGGTGTCGGCGCCGCGACCGATCTCAATACCATTCCGCTGGCCATCGTCGAGCGCATCGAAGTGCTGGAAGACGGCGCGTCGTCGCTGTACGGCTCCGATGCCATCGCCGGCGTGGTCAACATCATCACCCGCCGTGATTTCGATGGCGGCCAGGTGACCCTGAACTACGGCGAATACAGCAAGGGCGACGGCACGCAGAAGGGCGTGGACCTGGCCTGGGGCAAGAGCGGTGATCGCTTCAGTCTGTTCCTCGGCGCCAGCTGGACCAAGCAGGATCCGGTGTATGCGAAGGACCGTGAACAGTCGCGCTTCCCGATTCCCGGTACCGGCCTGGCCTTCGGCAGCGGTGCCATTCCGCAGGGCCGCTTCGCCTTCGTCGACCCCAACACGGGCGCGCAGCAGAACATCGTGCCCAACACCGGCGTGAGCAATCCACGCTATGACGGCAGTGCCGGCTGCAACCGCACTGACGACTACCACTGCTTCACCAGCGCTGACCGTTTCAACTTCGCCGAGTACAACATGGTGCTGACGCCGTCGGAGCGGAAGGGCCTCTTCGGTCAGTTCCGCTTTGACATCACCGACAACGTGCAGTGGTACGTCAAGGCACTGGGCAACCGTCGCGAGTCGACCAACCAGGCTGGCCCCGAGCCGCTGTTCTTCGGCCCCGATGGCGCCACCGGCAATCCGCTGGCCGACAACATCACCATCTCGGCGCTCAATCCCTACAACCCGTTCGGCTTCGACCTGGTGTCGTCCGGCAACATGAGCCTGGTCGGCCGCCGCCCGGTGGAAGGTGGCGCGCGCGTGTTCGAGCAGGAGGTCAACACCACGTACTTCGCCACCGGCCTGGTCGGCAACTTCCAGGCGGCCGACCGCAGCTGGTTCTGGGACGTCAACGGCATGTACAGCAAGAACAAGGCCGAACAGACCAACTACGGCAGCTACAACATCTACAACGTCAACCTGGCGCTGGGCGATCCTGCCGCATGTGCGGCGACGCCGGGCTGCGTGCCGCTGAACATCTTCGGCGGTGCCGGTTCCATCACCCCGGACATGCTGCGCTGGATCCAGCCGGTGGTACGCGACCGCAGCCAGAACGAGCTGAGTCTGTTCACCGCCAATCTGTCCAGCGATCTGTTCAACCTGCCGGCCGGCCCGCTGTCCTTCGCCACCGGTTACGAGTACCGCAAGTACGAAGGCTGGTACCAGCCCGACCCGTTGACGGTGATCGGTCACTACAACGGCGTGCCGTCGCAGCCGACCTCCGGCTCGTACGACGTCAATGAAGCCTACCTGGAACTGAGCGTGCCGATCTTCGCCGATTCGGCACTGGGCAAGAAGCTCGACCTGAGTCTGGCAGGCCGCTACTCGGATTACTCCACCTTCGGTGGTGAGTTCACGCCCAAGTACGGCCTGCGCTGGCAGGTGACCGATGACTTCGTGCTGCGCACCACCTATGCCGAAGGCTTCCGTGCGCCGTCGATCGGCGAACTGTACGGCTCGGCCGCGCGCGCGGACCTGCAGCTGTTCGATCCGTGCTCGATCGGCCTGGGCGGCACACCGCCGCGTGGCAGCGCCGCCAACTGTGCCGCGCTGGGCGTGCCGGCCGGCTTCCAGCAGGCCAACTCGCAGATCTCGGTGACCACCGGCGGCAACCGCGAGCTGGAACCGGAGCGTTCACGCAGCTTCAGTGCCGGATTCGTCTGGAGCCCGTGGTTCGGCAACAACACCTCCTGGTCGGAGCGCTTCGACGTGGAAGTGACGTTCTACCGCCACAACATCGATGGCGCGATCCAGGCGATCAACGCGCAGACCCAGCTGGACCTGTGCGTGGATACGCTGGATCCGGTGTACTGCGATGGCATCACCCGTGCCAGCACCGGCGCGGTCAGCAGCTTCAACAACCGACTGACCAACCTGGGTTCGATCAAGACCGATGGCTGGGACGTGGACCTGTTCTGGACCCTGCCGCAGACCTCGATCGGCCAGTTCAAGCTGGGCTGGAAGAACACCTTCGTCGGTCGTTACGAGGCCACCGGTGCGGCCGGCCAGCGGCAGCCACAGAAGCCGGGCGTGGAAGTGGCCGACAGCTCGATTCCGGAATGGACCAGCAACGCCAGCATCGGCTGGACACTGGACAACTGGAGCGCGAACTGGACGGTGCGGCACATCTCCGAGTTGACCGAAGACTGTGGCGACGCCGTGGCGTTCCCGGTGTGCAGCAACCAGGTGGCGGGCACCAACACGCTCTCGGCGACCACCTTCCATGATCTGCAGGTGGGTTACAGGATCGACTGGATGAAGGGACTGCAGCTGACCGCTGGCCTGAACAACGTGTTCGACAAGGATCCCCCGATCTGCCTGTCGTGCTCGCTGAACGGCTATGACGCGTCGACCTATGACATTCCGCGTGGCCGCTACTGGTACATGCGCGCGGACCTGCGGTTCTGATGTGATGAGGGGCAGCGCCGGACACTCCGGCGCTGCCCTGCGGGTGTAGAGCCGAGCCCATGCCCGGCTGATTCCCTGCAGTTGATCAGAACGACCAGGTGAACGTCAGCGAGCCGTTGCGGCCATCGCCGTACGCACCGTAGCCGTTGATCTGCGAGAGGTACTGCTTGTCCAGCAGGTTGTTGAGGTTGGCCTGCACGCTGAACTCCGGCGAGATGCGGTAGCGCACGAAGGCGCTGACCAGGGCATAGCCGTTCTGCTCGATGCGGCCGTAGGCCGGCACCGCATAGTAGATGCGGTTCTGCCAGTTCGCCCCACCGCCGACCGTCAGTGCCTGCAGCGACTGCGGCGTGTAGCTGGTGAACAGCTTCAGCGCAGTCTGCGGCAGGTTGGTGTTGATGTCGGCATCGTTGGCATCCTTGGCCACGTAACGCGAGGCACCGAAGGTCGCGTTCCAGCCCGGGGCCAGCTCGCCGTTCAGTTCGAATTCGAAGCCGCGGCTGACCGTGCCGCGCGCGGCGCGGTAGGCGAATTCGTTCTGGCTGCCCTGCACCGGCTCACCGGTGGCCTGGCCGACGTTGTCCTGCTCGATGCGGAACACTGCCAGCGAAGCATTGAGGCGGTTGTCGAACCAGGCGCCCTTGACGCCCACTTCGTAGCTCTTGCCATCGACCGGATCGAGGTAGCTGCCGTTGCGGTCCTTCAGTGTCTGCGGCTGGAAGATCTCGGTATAGGCGGCGTAGGTGGAGAAGGTATCGTTGATGTCCAATACCAGGCCGGCATAGGGCGTGGTGACCTTGTGCGAGCGGTCCGCACCTTCGCCTTCACTCTTCCAGTCGGTGTAGCGTGCGCCGACGATGAGCTTCAGCGGGTCGGCCAGCGACAGGCGCGTGGCCATGTAACCGGCCTTCTGGGTGATGGTGCCTTCGCTGGCCAGCGCCAGCGGGTTCCAGTTCGGCTCGGAGATGTCGCCGGTCCAGCCAAGGTAGCTGGTGAACGGGTCCCAGCTCTGGCCGGGGCCGCCAATCTGGTAGTCGCCGTAGTTGGCGTACTCGCGCTTGTTGTAGCTCAGGCCGGCCATGAACTGGTGCTCGCGGCCGAACAGCCGGAACGGGCCGTCGATATAGCCATCGACCGCGTTGACCTTGCGCTCGGTGTTGTAGAAGCCGGCCGACGGCGAAATGCCGGTGCCGGTGCTCCTGTCGAAGAACGAGGCACCACTGGTCCAGTCGTTGTAGGCCGGGTAGAACAGCTTGTCGTCGGCCTTGGTCTCATCGTGGGTCGCACCGACCTTGAACTTCCAGCCATTGCTGAAGGCATGCTGCAGGGTGGCGAACGCGCGCTTGCTGGTGGTGTCCCAGTAGGTCCAGTTCGGACTGGCGTTGAACGATTCGTCGTAGCCGGTGGCCGAGCCGTCGGAGAACAGCATCGGGAAGCCGCCCCAGGTCGCACCATTGGCGCGCTTCTGCTGGTAGTCGTAGCCCACGCTCAACTGCGTGTCCGGAGTCAGGTCGGCGTCGATCACCGCGTAGCCCAGCGTCTTGTGCTGGTTATAGCGGTCCATCTGCGCGTCGGTGTCGAGGTAGCTGCCGATCACCCGGCCACGCACGGTGCCGCTGGTGTTCAGCGCGCTGCCCACGTCCACGGTGGTACGGGTACGGCCCCAGCTGCCGACGTTCACCGATACGCTGCCGGCCAGCTCGGCGCTGTCGGCATGCTTGCGGATCAGGTTCACCGAGGCGGACGGGTTGCCTGCGCCACTGAGCAGGCCGGTGGCGCCGCGCACCACCTCCACGCGGTCATACAGGGCGAGGTCCAGGCCGGAATCGCCGTAGCTCCAGTTCTGCACCATCTGCGTGGGCAGGCCATCGAACTGGTAACTGTCGATGTAGAAGCCGCGCGCATAGAACTCGGTGCGCTCGCTGTCCGATTGCGTGCTGGTCACACCGGTAGTGTTGGCCAGCACGTCGATGATGTCGTCCAGGTTCTGATCTTCGATGCGCTGATGGCTGATGATGCTGACCGACTGCGGAATCTCGCGCGGCGTCAGGTCGAAGCGGGTACCGGCCGAGGTGCGGCGCACCGAGTAGCCCTCCGCGCGCTCGCCCTTGACCACCACCTTGTCGAGGGTGGTCGCATCGGTGGCAGTCTCTGCGAAGGCGGTCGGGGCGATGGCGCAGAGTGCGGCGAGCACGGCAACGGACAGCCGCTGTGGCTGCGGGATACGGAATGCAGGACGGTTCATGGGATTCCTGGACGAGCATGCGCGTTCGGCCGACATCCAGGAGGCGAGGCGCTAGGGGTAGGAGAGAGGCGGGCGCGCCCTCCTGGCGGCGCCGTAATCGAAAGGAATGTTAATACGAACTATTCCTATTTACAAACGATGAACAAGGGCGCGCGGGGCAGGATCGTCCGGCTGCCGGGGACGACCGCCGTCCGGCGGCTTAGCGGCGCAGCAGTGGCAGAGGATCCCGCGCGCCGTCTGCGCCATAGATGCCCCAGTGCAGGTGCGGCGGGGTGCCCTTGGCGTTGCCGCTGTCGCCGACGTGGCCGAGCAGATCGCCCGCGGCTACGACCTGGCCGCGGGCGAGGCCTGCGGCCCAGCTCTCCAGATGGGCGTAGTAGTAGCGCTCGCGGCCGGGGCCGATCACCCAGACCTGACGGCCACCCAGGCCGCCTTCCCGCACCTCGGCAACCACGCCCGGGGTCGCGCTGCGGACCGGGGTACCCCGCGCGGCGAAGATGTCGATGCCGGCATGGCTGCGGTCTCGCCCGCGCGGCGCGCCGAAGGTATCGGCGATCTGGCCCGGCCGCACGCCGTCCACCGGTACCGGCAGCTCGGTGGCCGGTGGCATCCGGGCCAATGACCACAGCATCTTCGGCGCTTCGGCCCAGCGGCTGTTCCAGACGGACAGGGCGGCAACGACGGTGACGACCAGCAGGAACGCACGCAGCAGCCAACGGCGCAGCTGGCGGGCGGAAGACGTGGAGGGTGTGCGGGGCGAAGGATTCATGCCGTGCCAGTATGGCCCGGTTGGCGTCGAGGCCGGTTCATTGCAGGGGGACTTCGAAACCGCGCTTCAGCGTGGACAGTGCCACCGCGGTGCGGAATCGTTCGATGTTGTCGTCGCCACCGAACAGCCGCTCGCTGATGGCGTCGTACTCCTCCATCGAGGTGGCCGAAAGCACCAGCAGGAAATCGCCGTCACCGGTGATGGCATAGCACTGCTGCACCGCCGGGTCGTCCTGCACGCGCTGCTTGAACGGTGCCACGCGATCACGCTGCTCGCTGACCATGCGCACCTCGACGATGAGGGTCAGCGGTCGGCCGATCCGCGCCGCCGCCACCACGGCCACATTGGCCGCGATCACGCCGCTGTCCTGCAGACGCTTGATCCGCCGCTGCACGGCCGGCGTGGACAGGTGCACGGCTTCGGCGATCTCCCGCTGTGGCAGCGTGTTGTCCCGCTGCAGCAGGGCGAGGATGGCGCGGTCGAAGCTGTCCAGCACGGGGGCAGTGGCCATGGCGAGCAGAAGTTGCATGGACGGGCCGGTAATTGAGCCAAGTGCTCGCCGTCGACGCAATAGACTGGACGCATGCAGACTTCACGATTCGCGCCGATGTTGCCGGCGCTGGCGGTGCTCGGCTCGGTAACCGCGCTGTCCGTTGGCACGTCCTATGCAAAGCATCTGTTCCCGCTGATCGGCGCGCAGGGCACCAGCGCACTGCGCGTGGGCTTCTCCGCACTGTTGCTGCTGCTGTTCTGGCGACCCTGGCGCTGGAAGACCCGCCGCGCGGATGCGATCACCATCCTGCGCTACGGGCTCACGCTGGGCCTGATGAACCTGCTGTTCTACATGGCCATCCGCACGATCCCGTTCGGCATCGCGGTGGCCATCGAGTTCACCGGGCCGTTGACCGTGGCGATGCTGTCGTCACGGCGCCCGATCGATTTCCTGTGGGTGGGATGCGCAGTGGTCGGCCTGCTCCTGCTGTTGCCGCTGGGCGGTGCGGCGGCACTGGACCCGGTGGGCGTGCTGTATGCACTGGGTGCGGCGGCGTGCTGGGGCCTGTACATCGTGTTCGGCAAGCGCGCCGGCCACCTGCATGCCGGCCATTCGGTGTCGCTGGGCCTGCTGGCGGCGTCGCTGGTGGTGGTGCCGGTCGGGGTGATCCATGCCGGCGCGGCCCTGCTCGATCCGAAGATCCTGCTGGCGGGCCTGCTGGTGGCACTGGTGTCCAGTGCGATTCCGATGTCGCTGGAGATGGTGGCGCTCAAGCGCCTGCCGAAGGAAACCTTCGGCATCCTGATCAGCATGGAGCCGGCGGTGGCCGCGCTGTGGGCGATGCTGTTGCTGCACGAACACCTGCATGGACTGCAGTGGCTGGCGATCGGCTGCACCGTGGTGGCTTCGGTGGGGAGCACGATGACGGCGCGGCGGTCGAAGGCGCCGGCATTGCAGGCGGGGTAGCGCCGGGGGGGGGGCGGGCGGCGGGGGGGGGGGGGGCGGGGGGGGGGCCGGCCCGGGGTGGGCGGGGGGGGCCGGGGGGGGCCGGCCGCGGGGGTGGGGGTCGGGGCGGCGGGCCGGGCCCCGGCGCTACCGATCAGCGCAGGGCGCTGGCCGGTACGTCGATGGCCATGGCCAGCGCCAGATGGTCCGAGAAGGCCGCCGGTACGGCTTCGACCGCGCGGGTCTGCAGGCTGCTGCTGACCAGGATGTGGTCGATGGCGCGGTCCGGGCGCCAGCTGGGGAACGTCGGCACGATGCAGCCTGGAGGCTGCAGCCGGGTCTTCTGGTACAGCACCTGCATTTCCGGTCGTTCGGCCAGGCAGTTGAAGTCACCCATCAGCACGGCATTGGGGTGGTCGGACAGCAGCTCGGCAATGAAACCGAGCTGTGCCATCCGCGAACCGGCACCCAGCGAGAGGTGGGCCACGGCCACGGCCAGGCCGTCCCTGCCATCACCGAACCTGGCCAGCAGCACGCCACGCCCGCCGATACGGCCGGGCAGGGCGTGGTCCTGCACCTCCACCGGCTCCAGTTTGCTCAGCAGGCCGTTGGCACTGGATGCCACCCCGCCCATGCGCCGGTTCGGCTGGTGGCTCCAGTAGTTGAAGCCGGCACGCTGGGCCAGGTAGTGGGTCTGGTTGGTGAAGCCCGAACGCAGGCTGCCTGGATCGGCTTCCTGCAGGCCAACGATGTCGTGCCCACGCGCCAGTGTGGCAATCGCATCAAGACTGCTGCGCTTGCGACCCGCCGGCAGCGCATGTGACCAGCTGCGGGTCACATAGTCGCTGTAGCGGCGGGTACTGGAGCCGGCCTGGATGTTGGCCGTCAGCAGACGCAGGGTCCGTGTAGAGGGGGAATTCACGGCCGGGGACAGCTTCTCTTGGATCAGTGAGCCTGGGCCGCACCGCGCTCGCGGGCGATCAGGTGGTCGGCGATGCGCAGCATGTCCGGGAAGCTCTTGCCCTTCACCAGGTACTTGCCATTGACGATGATCGACGGGGTGCCGCTGATCTGGCTGCGCTGCGCGAACTGCTTGGCCGAGTTGGTCTTGGCATTCACCGCGAAGCTGCCCATGGTGGCGGCGAACTGCTTCGGATCGACGCCGTAGCCGGCGTAGAACTTGGCGATGTCCTCGACCGAATCACGGCCGCGTTCGCCCTTCAGGGTCTTCTGCGAGTGGATGGCGGCGTACAGCGCCTCGTGGGTCTTCTCCTGCACGCCCAGCGTCTGCGCGGCATAGAAGGCACGGGCGTAGTCGTCCCAGGTGCCGCCGAACATGGCGGGCACGTAGACGAAGTTCACGTCGCCCGGCAGACCGGCTTTCCACGGGCCGACCAGCGGCTGGAAGGCGGCGCAGGCCGGGCAGACGTAGCCGAAGATCTCGACCACTTCGACCTTGCCGGCAACCGGCTGGAAGGGCTGGCCGTTCGGAATTTCCTGGTAGTCCTCACCGGCCACCGGCGCCGGACCGGTCAGTGCGGTGGTGGTCGGGGCCGGAGCGGCCGCAGGAGCGGCTTCGGCGGCCTTCTCGCCTTCGGCTGCCGGGGCCGCGCCTGCGTTGTCAGTGGCCGGTGCCGCAGCGGGGTCGGTGCTGGCCGGGGTGGTGGTCGGCTCGGCCGGGGCGGCGGAGGTGTTGGCGGTGCCGTCGTCGGCCTTGCAGGCCGCCAGGATCGGCAGCAGCGCTGCGAGTGCGAGGGCGTAGCGGATCTTCATGGAAGCGTCTCCAGCATCTGGAATGGTGGGGCCGGCGGCGGGCGCCGGCCAGGGGGAAATGATGACACGCGGCGGCGACAGCGCCGTGTCGGGAGTGGGCGTTGGTTCAGCGGCCGCGGTTGGCGCGGACCTGGGCGATCAGCGCCGAGGCAATGCGCAGCTGGTCGTCGAAGCTGTTGCCGCGGACCAGATACTGGCCGTTGATGATCAGCGCCGGGGTACCGGGGATGCGGGTGCGCTGGGCGAATGCCCGCGCCGCGTCGACTTTCTTCTGCACGGCGTCGCCCCGCAGGGCCTGGGTGTAACGCTCGGGCGCCACGCCGTACGCCTTGTAGAAGGTGGCGAGCTCATCGGCCGAGACATTCTGCATCGGCAGGGTGCCCTGCTCGTGCAGAGCCTTGAACACGGCCGCATGGCTGCGCTTGGCGACGCCGACTTCTTCGGCGGCGTAATAGGCCAGCGCCCAGGCATCCCAGGCGCCCCCGAACGCCGCAGGCACCGGAGTGAAGCGAACATCCGCCGGCAGCTTGGCCGCCCAGGCTTCCAGCTGCGGTTCGAAACGCGCGCAGTGCGGGCAGGTGTAGCCGAACACCTCGACCACTTCGATCTTGCCGGCGAGCGGCTGGAACGGACCGGCCTGGGCGATGCGCTCGTAGTCGCGACCTTCGACCAGCGGGGCTGCGGCAGGGGCGGCACTGGCGGCCATCGGCAGCAGCACCAGCAGGGACAACAGCAGGCGGGGAATCAACCTCATCGACACGCATCTCCGTTGAAAAAGCAACGCCGGCGCAGTCGCCGGCGTGAAGGAAACATACCGCAGGCGCGGGCCGCGGTGGCGGCCCGGGCCGACCAGTGGCGGTCAGGGGGCGGCGGCCGGTCGTGCCGGCGTGGCTTCGGTGGCCACGTCGTCGGCCCGGTTGTGCAGGCCCTGCAGGTAGCTGGACAGCGCCTGCACTTCCTGTTCGGTCAGCTTCTGTGCCACCGCGGCCATGATCTGGAAGTGTGCCTTGTCGGTTTCGTTGGTCTGCCCGGCCTGGTACTCCTGCAGGCGGCGCGCGACATAGCTGGCGTGCTGGCCACCGATATGCGGGTAGGCCGGGCCCGGGTTGCCGGCGCCGCTGGGGCCGTGACAGGCCATGCAGGCCGGCAGCCCGCGCGACGCGTCGCCGCCGCGGTACAGCTGCTGGCCGATCTGGTAGAACTTCATGCCCTTGTAGGGGCCTTCGGTCACCGCCGTGTCGTCGGCGATGCCGGCGGTGGCCTTCTGCGTGGCGAAGAACGCGCCGATGTCGCGCATGTCCTGCGGGGTGAGGTTCTGCACGAACGGCACCATCGCCACTGCCGCACCGGAGCTGCGCTGGCCGTTGGCGATCAGGGCCATCTGCTGGGCGACATAGCGCTCGCTCTGGCCGGCGATGGACGGGTACATCTCGACCGTGGAATTGCCGTCGGCACCATGGCAGGCCGCGCAGGCCGCAGCCTTGCCCTGGCCAGCCTTGGCATCGCCCCAGGTCGTCTTGCTGAAATCCACCTCCAGCGAGGCGGTGTTGATCGGCCCGTTGTCGGGCAGCGGGGTCAACGTGGTCTGCGCGAACGCAGCGGCGGCAACAACGACAGCAGTGGCAAGGGCGGATACGGCAAGAACGCGAGCGTGGCGCATGCTAAAGCTCCGTATGGACCGGGCCGGGCGGTGGCCGCCGGCATCGCCCGGATTATCAACGGCGTTTCCACGCACGGTCAACGAAGCAGTGCAGCAAAATCCCCGCTGGGGCCGTCGGCACGGGCGCGCGGCGCCGCAACATGCGATCCTATGCGCATGTCATTGCTCCTTGAACGCGCCCGTTATCACCTCTCGGCCCACAACGCGCGGCAGCTGCCGCCCGACGAAGGGGCCGAAGTGGCCTTCGCCGGCCGCTCCAACGCCGGCAAGTCCAGCGCCCTCAATGCGTTGACCCGGCAGAATGCCCTGGCCCGCGTCTCCAAGACCCCCGGCCGCACGCAGCAGCTGGTGTTCTTCCAGATCACCCCGGAAGCAAGCCTGGTCGACCTTCCCGGCTACGGCTACGCCAAGGTGCCGCTGGAGCTGCAGGCGCACTGGCAGGCCTTCATCGACAGGTACTTCCGTACCCGGGAGGCACTGAAGGGGCTGGTGGTGGTGATGGACATCCGCCACCCGTTGAAGGACTACGACCGCCAGATGCTGTCTTACGCCGTACAGCGCGGCCTGCCGGCGCATGCGCTGCTGACCAAGGCCGACAAGCTGGGCCGCGGCCAGCAGATGCAGACGCTGCAGAAGGTGCGCAAGGAACTGCAGTCGGCCTACGGCGACAGCGTCAGCGTGCAGGTGTTTTCCGGCGAAGACCGCACCGGCGTGGACGAAGCCCGTGCCGTGATCGGTGGCTGGCTGGGACTGGAGTAACCTCTCGCCCGCCGGGCATGGCCCGGCGCTACCGGATCGGTGGGTGCCGACCTTGGTCGGCACACCCTCACAATGGCGAATACTCCGCCGGCACCCAGGCATAGGCCTGGCCGTCCCTGCGCACGTGGCCCAGGCCCGGGAAAGGCAGATGCGCACCCGCCACCCACCACGCCCCGGCGGTGGCCTGCTGCAACAGACTGCGGCGGCTGGCCGTGGCCGCCTTGCGGTCCGAATCGGCCTCGAACGCGGCTTCCGGGTGGGCGAACTGCACCGCGTGGAAGTGCAGCACGTCGCCCCACACCAGCAGTGACTGGCCCTGGCTGTCGAACCGGTAAGAGACGTGGCCGGGGGTGTGGCCATGGGTATCCATCGCCAGGGCACCGCCGGGGCGGGCATCGCCAGGCTCGAAGGTACGCAGGTGGCCGCTGGCCTGATAAGGCGCCACGGCGGTTCGGGCGAGCGGGAAGGCAAAGCGCACGCCCTCCGGTGCGGTGGCTTCGCTGGCCGGGTTGAGCCAGTAGTCCGCGTCGGCCCTGGACAGCCACACTGTCGCGTTCGGATAGGCCGGCTTGCCCTGCGCGTCGAGCACGCCGCACAGATGGTCGGGGTGGGCGTGGGTCAGCAGGATGTCGTCCACCTCGGCGGGATCCACGCCTGCGGCACGCAGGTTGCCCAGTACCTGGCCCAGGCCGGGACCGAAGCACTGTGCGGTGCCCGTGTCGACCAGGGTGAGGTGATTGCCCTGGCGGATCAGGTAAGCATTGACCGCGGTCTGCAGGCCCTTGCTGTCTTCGGGGACATAGCGGCCTTCCAGCAGGCGGGTGACCAGCGTCGGCGGCACGTCGACCACTTCCTGCCGGCCGAGTGCGACCACGCCATCGAACAGGGCGGTGACCTGCAGGGTGCCGATGCGGTGGTGATAGACGCCGGGCATCTGCCGGGTGGGTGCGGGTGAGGTGGCTTCGGCGAGTGCGGTCAGCGGCAGCGCAGCCAGGGCCAGCAGCAGGGCGCCGCGCAGCGGCAGGTGATGCAGGGTCATGAGGGTTCTCGATGGAGGACGGGCGGTTCCGTTGCGGCTAGCGTGCCGTGGCCGGCGTGCGCGCGGCGCTCAAACCGCTGCGCGGAATGCTCAGGGAAGGGAGTGTGCTGGCAGGGCTGCGCCCTGCACCCGCAGAGGCAACGGCCGAAGCAACAGCCGAAGCAACGGCAACAGCGGGCTGTCCGTGGGATGGCGGGGTGGGTCCGGCTGCGGGGGACGCCGTAAATACGTCCCTGTAGGCTCGGTCGCGCCATCCATGGCGCTCACGCCCCCGCAACCGGACCCACCCCGCCTTCGACAGTTTTGCACGATCTGTCGGAAATGCTCTTGGGGTCAGATCCGTTTTCCGCGGGAAAACGGATCAGACCCCGGAATTTCATTCGATATCTGACAGAGGTGTCGACCAAGGTCGACACCTACCAACAGCCGCCGGAATCTGTCGAAGGCGGCGCACTGCGGGTGCAGGGCGCAGCCCTGCCTGACCCCCTCAGATGTCTGTAGGAGCCAGTCCGTACTGCTCGGCGAAGCGCTTGCTGAAACTGGCCGCGGAACGGTAGCCCGCGCGTGCGGCCACGGTCTTCAGCGGCAGGTCGGTGGTGTACAGCAACTGCATGGCGTGGGCCAGTCGTGCCTCGGTCAGCAGCTGGCGCAGGCTGGTGCGCTCGGCCGCAAGCCGACGACGCAGGGTGGCGCCGCTCAGTGCGAACTGCTCCTCCAGATCACGCGATTGCCAGTCGCGCGCAGGTTCAGCGGCGACGCGATCCCGTATCTGCTCACCCAGCGTCGGTGCAGTGGGCAGCAACAGGTTGCCGTGGCCTTGCCGGCACAGGGTCAGCACCATCGAGGCCAGGGCCAGCCGGGCGTCGCTGTAATGGCCATCCTGCAACGATTGCCGCCAGCGGCGCAGCACGGCGCCATGTTCGGCCAGCGACAACCGCGCCATCGACGGACCGGCGCTGGGCAGTTCCTCGTTCCACAGTGTCCGCGCCGCGGCCAGCACTTCCGCACACAGCGGCACGATGGCGCTGAGGTAACGGCCGCTGCGCGGGTCTGGACGGTTGACCACGTCGATGCGGCAACGCTGGGTCAGCAGCAGTATGTCGCCGGGCGCGAACTCCAGCGTCTGGTGTGCGGTACGTACCTGCTTGCGTCCTTCCAGCAGGATCGCGAACTGCGGTTGCGGGATCTCCACCGAGCTGGCGCCATGCTCGCGCCGTGCGGTGACGCAGGCATAACCCTCGGCGCGATCACAACCGGCCAGCGAAGACATCTCGGCCAGCAGCGCCGTTGCGGCGGGCAGCATCGTGGTCATGTCACGTGGGCTCCCAGCAGCCGGCCGACGCCGGCGGCTGCAGCCATTGCCAGTGCGCCCCAGAACATGACGCGCAGGGCGCCGCGCAGGGCAGGCGCACCTCCGGCGCGGGCCGCCATCGCGCCGGTCACGCACAGGCCCAGCAGGGTGCTGGCAGTGGTCACCCCTGCCACGGAGTCGGCCGGTGCCAGCAGTGCGGTCAGCACCGGCAGGGCCGCCCCACAGGTGAAGGCTGCGGCGGAGGCCAGTGCGGCCTGCAGCGGCCGGGCGCGCAGGGTATCGGTGATGCCCAGTTCGTCGCGAGCGTGCGCACCGAGGGCATCATGGGCCGTGAGCTGTTCGGCCACCTGCCGCGCCAGCGCCGGGGCCAGGCCGCGATGGCGGTAGATGGCGGCCAGCTCTTCCAGCTCGCTGTGCGGATCGTCCTGCAGTTCGCGCTTCTCCATCGCCAGGTCGGCGCCTTCGGTGTCGGCCTGGGTCTGCACCGAGACATACTCGCCGGCGGCCATCGACATCGCCCCTGCGACCGTGCCCGCCAGGCCGGTGGCCAGCAGGGTGCTGGCCGATGCGCCACTGGCGGCAACGCCGACCACCAGCCCTGCCACTGAAACGATGCCGTCGTTGGCGCCGAGCACGGCGGCGCGCAGCCAGCCGACGCGGTCGGCCCTGTGTCGTTCCGGATGGCGCGAATGACGGGTCATGCCTTGCAGTGTACGAGGGTCAAGAGGTCGTCGGTAGGATGCTGAAACCCGTCTCCGTCGCATGCTGCGACGGGGCGCCACGCTATAGTGCGCCCTTGCGATGGAAGGCTCCCAGCCCCACATCCCCCGTCACCGTACAGCGAGTCTTCCCCTTGTCGAGCCCCAGCCACGTCGCCGATACGCCCATTACCGACCGCTCGCAGCTGGTGGAGGTGATCGCCTCCGGCGAAAAGCCCCGCGCGCAGTGGCGCATCGGCACCGAGCACGAGAAGTTCGGCTTCCGCCTGGACGACCTGCGACCGCCGGCCTTTGAAGGCGAGCGTGGCATCGAGGCCCTGCTCAACGGCCTGGTCCGTTTCGGCTGGGAACCCGTGCAGGAAAACGGCAACACCATCGCCCTGCTGCGCGATGGCGCGTCGGTGACGCTGGAACCGGCCGGCCAGCTGGAACTGTCCGGCGCGGCGCTGGAGACCATCCACCAGACCTGCGTGGAGACCGGTACCCATCTGAACGAAGTGGCGCAGGTGGCCGGCGAGCTCCAGTTGGGCTTCCTGGGCATGGGCTTCCAGCCGAAGTGGGCGCGCGATGAGATGCCGTGGATGCCGAAGGGCCGCTACAGGATCATGCGCGCGTACATGCCCAAGGTCGGTTCGCTCGGCCTGGACATGATGACCCGTACCTGCACGGTGCAGGTCAACCTGGACTACGCCAGCGAAGCGGACATGGTGAAAAAGTTCCGCGTTTCGCTGGCACTGCAGCCGATCGCCACCGCGCTGTTCGCCGACTCGCCGTTCACCGAAGGCAAGCCGAACGGCTACCTGAGCTATCGATCGCACATCTGGACCGACACCGACGCCGACCGCACCGGCATGCTCGACTTCGTGTTCGAGGATGGCTTCGGCTATGAGCGTTACGTCGATTACCTGCTGGACGTGCCGATGTACTTCTCCTACCGCGATGGCATCTACCACGATGCCAGCGGGCAGAGCTTCCGCGATTTCATGCAGGGCCGGCTGCCGGTGCTGCCGGGCGAGTTGCCGACCCTGCGCGACTGGTCGGACCACACGACCACGGCGTTCCCGGAAGTGCGCCTGAAGAAGTATCTGGAGATGCGGGGCGCCGATGGCGGTCCGTGGAGCCGCCTGTGCGCCCTGCCGGCGTTCTGGGTCGGCCTGCTGTACGACGACACCGCGCTGGATGCGGCCTGGGATCTGGTGCGTGACTTCACCCTGGCCGAGCGCCATGTACTGCGCGACGGCGTGCCGGAGCATGCGATGAACCTGCCGTTCCGCGATGGCACCGTGCGCGATCTGGCGCGCGAGGCGGTGAAGATTTCCGTTGAAGGCCTGAAGCGCCGCGCCGCGCGCAATGCCGATGGCCAGGACGAGAGCAAGTTCCTGGATGTGCTGCAGGAGATCGTCGAATCCGGCCTGACACCGGCCGAGCGCAAGCTGGCGCTGTTCCATGGTCGCTGGCACGGCAACGTGGATCCGGTGTTCCGGGAATTCGCGTACTGAATGCGGCCGCCGGGCATGGCCCGGCGCTACCCGCCATGGCTCCGGCAGCGTCGGGCCATGCCGGCGGGTGTCGCGCGCAGAAAAAACCCCGGCCTCCACGCCGGGGTTTTTCATTCCATCAGCCGGGCCGTCAGGCCTTGAGGCTGGCCATGTCGATCACGAAGCGATAGCGCACATCGTTCTTCGCCATGCGCTCCCACGCGTGGTTGACATCCTTGATGTCGATCACCTCAACATCGCTGACGATGTTGTGCTCGGCGCAGAAATCCATCATTTCCTGGGTCTCGGCCATGCCGCCGATGGCCGAGCCGGTGACGTGCTTGCGGCCGAAGATCACGCTGGCACCCATCAGGGGCGGGTCCAGCTCGGTGATGACGCCGACCAGGCACATGGTGGCATCGCGCTTGAGCAGGCTCATGTACGGGTTGGTGTCATGGCTGACCGGCACGGTGTTGAGCAGGAAGTCGAAGCTGTTGGCGTGCGCCTTCATCTGCGCCGGATCGCGCGAGACCAGCACCTCGTCCGCGCCCAGGCGCTTGGCGTCGGCGCCCTTTTCCGGGGTGGTGGTGATCATCACTACGGTGGCGCCCATCGCCTTGGCAAACTTCACGCCCATGTGGCCCAGACCGCCCAGGCCGATCACGCCCACCTTCTGGCCGGGGCCGACCTTCCAGTGGCGCAGCGGCGAGTAGGTGGTGATGCCGGCGCACAGCAGCGGCGCGGCGGCCTTCAGGTCCAGCGTCTCGGAGACCTTCACCACGAAGCGCTGCTCGACCACGATGTGGTCGGAGTAGCCGCCCATCGTCAGCTCACCGGTATTGCGGTCGCGGCTGTTGTAGGTATAGGTCGGGCCCTTTTCGCAGTACTGCTCAAGGTCGTGGTCGCAGGCATCGCAATGGCGACAGGAATCCACCATGCAGCCGACGCCGGCGATATCGCCGACGCTGAGGCGGGTGACGGCCGGACCGACTTCGACCACGCGGCCGATGATTTCGTGGCCGGGAACCATCGGGTACTCCGCGCCGCCCCAGTCGTCGCGGGCCTGGTGCAGGTCGGAGTGGCAGATGCCGCTGTACAGCACTTCGATGCGGACATCGTTGGCGCCGACGGCGCGGCGTTCGAAGGTGAAGGGCTCGAGCGGAGCGGTATTGGTACGCACCGCATAACCATGGGCGAGGGACATGGGGAATCCTTGGCGGGTTTGTGGAAAGGCGTTTTACAATACGCCCCTCATACCCGCCCACAAAGCGTGGATATCGGCATGATTCATCAAGGCAGACTGCACAATCATGGCCACTGACAATCTCACCCACCTGGCCGCCTTCGCGGCGGTGGCCCGCCACCGCAGCTTCCGCCGGGCCGGCGCCGAGCTGGCCCTGTCGACCTCGGCGGTGAGCTATGCGATCCGGGCACTGGAAGAGCGGTTGGGGGTGGGCCTGTTCCATCGCACTACCCGCAGCGTGGCCCTGACCGAGGCCGGGCAGCGCCTGCTGGACCGGTTGCAGCCGGCGCTGGGCCAGGTGCACGAGGCGCTGGAGGAAATGAACCAGTTCAGGGACAGCCCAACGGGCCTGCTGCGCATCAACGCGGCCCGCGCGGCAGTGCCGACCCAGCTCGGCCCACGCCTGACCCGCTTCCTGCGCGCGCACCCCGATGTGCGCCTGGAGCTGACCGAGAACGATGGGCTGGTGGACATCGTTGCCGAAGGCTTCGATGCCGGCGTGCGGCTGCATGAGTTCGTGCCCGAGGACATGGTGGCCGTGCCGTTGGGCCCGGCCCTGCACGGCATGATCGTGGCCTCGCCCGGGTATCTGCGCCAGCACCCGGCACCGCAGCATCCCCGCGACCTGCTGCAGCACGAATGCATCCGCTTCCGCTTCGCCAGCGGTCACCTGTACAAGTGGCAGTTCGACCGCGATGGGCAGTCGCTGGAAATCGACGTGCGTGGGCGACTGACGCTGAGCGAGCAGACCACCATCATGCGCGCGGTGCTGGATGGCTTCGGCCTGGCCTATGTGCTTGAGGATGCCGCGCGCCCGCACATCGAAGCCGGGCGGATGGTGGCGGTACTGCAGGACTGGAGCGAACCGTTTCCCGGCTTCGTGCTGTATTACCCCAGGCAACGGCAGATGGCGTCGGCCTTGCGCGCATTCGTGGACATGCTGCGCGAATAGATCCGTGCCTGCGCGGATGCTGCCTGTCGAGGTAAAGTGCGTGCCGATCCAATCACAGGGACGTTCATGCATACGCTTGCCGAGATCGAACTGGCCACCGGCCAGACCTTTCCTGCTCTCTACCACCGGCTCGATACGGAAGACCGGCTGAGCTGGGGGGCGACCCATCCGCAATGGGCGCAGGTGTGCCTTCCGGAGCTGCAACCGGTACCGCCGATTCTGTTGTATGCGCAGGATTACGAGCCGCTTGAGCGTGGCGAACTGCTCGAGGCCTGGCAGGAGCTGACTGCAGAGGATCACTACAACCCATTGCGCGAGGATCTGCAGCTGCTGCCGTTCGCCCGCACGGGGGCCGGTGACAGCTACTGCTTCTGGACCAATGCGCCGGGCTGCGACGAGCCGCCGGTGCTGCTGGTGTGGCACGACGATGATCGCGCTGACGTACTGGCCCGCAACCTTCAGGATTTCCTGTTCCGCAAGATGGTGGAGGCAGTGGCGGACTACGAGGCCCCCTACACGCTGTTGTCGCACGGTGACCTGGCCGACAATCTCCAGCGCTGGCTGGGCTCGCATCGCGCGTGGCTGCGGGACGACCAGGCCACTGCGCTGGAGGCCCTGTTTGCACGCAGCGCAGAGATCGAGCAGGGAGAGATCGATGAGGATCAGGCGCAGGCGCTGGTGCAGCAGCTGATCGGATTCGAGCGGCTGGACGAATCATTCGCCTACGTGCGCTGATGCTGGCGGCGGGCCCGGTGCATTCCGCCGATCAATCCAGCAAGGCGTCGTAGCCGGGGCCGGTGAACTGGATCAGGCAGAAGCCGTGTCCGAACGGATCCGCCAGTACTGCGATGCGCCCCCATGAACGCTCGCGTGGCGCCTGCTCGAGCGCCGCGCCTGCCGCCAACGCCTGGGCAAGGGCGGCGTCGAGGTCCTCCACGATCCAGTCGATGTGCAGCGCGGTCCAGTGACGTTCGTAATCCCGCACGTCACCGTCGACGGTAGCTGCGCTGCCCGCTTCGTTCTGCAGCAGATAGAGCGGTGTCGGGCCGCCCAGCAGTTCCAGCACCTCCGGGCCGAGACGGCGCCCGGCATGGAGGCCGAAGGCGCGTGTGTAGAACGCCTCGGCGGCCGCGAGGTCCGGAACGTCCAGATTGATGATGAAGGGGATCATGGCCCGGGCCCTGCGTTGTGCCAGGCACCATGCGCCGATGATTCCCGTCGATCAAGAGGGTGCGCGGTTTGAGGCAGCGCGTCGCGGAAAGGCGCCGGCGATCGTTCTAGACTCGAGCGATCGAACCTGCATGGGAGTGGCTCTGATGGGACTGCGCGAATGGGGGAGGGGGGCCGCACTGGCCGTGCTGCTCGCAGCCACTGGCGTCGGCATCGCGGATGCGCGTGACAGCCAGGCACCGGTGATGTCCGGCAATCCGATCCTGCCGGGCTGGTACGCGGACCCGGAGGCGGCCGTATTCGGCAGCACCTACTGGATCTTTCCCACGCGCTCGCGGCCCTATGCAGAACAGGTTGCCTTCGATGCCTTTTCGTCGCCCGACCTGGTGCACTGGCGCCGGCACGACAGCGTGCTGTCCATCGAGAACATTCCCTGGGCCAGGCAGGCGTTGTGGGCACCCTCGGTGGTGGCCAACGACGGGCGCTACTTCTTCTTCTTCTCCGCCAATGACATCCAGAACGACGGCGAGACCGGTGGCATCGGCGTGGCCGTGGCCGACCAGCCCGAAGGGCCTTACCGCGATCTGCTCGGCAAGCCACTGGTGGGCGCGTTCCACAATGGCGCGCAGCCGATCGACCAGTATGTGTTCAAGGATGACGATGGTGCCTGGTACATGATCTATGGCGGCTGGAAGCACGCCAACATCGTGCGCCTGAAGGCGGATTTCAGCGGCCTGCTGCCCTGGGACGACGGCACGCTGTTCAAGGAGATCACGCCGGCGCCGGAGTACGTGGAAGGTCCGCTGATGTTCAAGCGGGGCGGTCGCTACTACTTCATGTGGTCCGAAGGCGGCTGGGGCGAGCCGGACTACTCGGTGGCCTATGCGATCGCCGACGCGCCGACCGGGCCGTTCACACGCATCGGCCGGGTCCTGCAGCAGGACCCGGCCATCGCGACCAGCGCCGGGCACCACTCCCTGATCCACGCGCCCGGCGATGACACGTGGTACATCGTCTACCACCGCCGGCCGCTCGACCAGACCGACCGCAATGCCCGCGTCACCGCGATCGATCGCCTGTACTTCGACGCGCAGGGCCGCATCCTGCCGGTGAAGATGACGCACGAGGGCGTACCCGCGCACCGCCTGCGCTGAGGCGCAGGATGTACCTTTCCGCCACCTGTGTATACTATCCCCCAGTATAGTTCCTGAGTCACCCTGCCATGCCGCACTCTCCCGAAGAGAAGAAGAAGGTCCTGGCCCGCGTGCGCCGCATCCGCGGCCAGTGCGATGCACTGGACCGTGCGCTGGAAGCCGGCGCCGACTGCGGGCCCGTGCTGCAGCAGATCGCCGCCATCCGCGGGGCGGTCAACGGGCTGATGTCCGAGGTGATGGAAGCCCACCTGCGCGAAGAGTTCGGACAACCCGCAGCGTCCGATGAACAGCGCGCCGAGCGCGTGCGCGAGATGAGCGGGCTGATCCGCTCGTACCTGAAATAAGCAACGGCGCAGCATAGCGTCGTCCATCTGTTACTGCCTGTCTTTGGAGAATCCCGCCATGAAATCCCGTGCCGCCGTCGCCTTTGCTCCCGGCCAGCCGCTGCAGATCGTCGAGATCGACGTCGCCCCGCCGAAGGCCGGCGAAGTGCTGGTCAAGATCACCCACACCGGCGTCTGCCACACCGATGCGTTCACCCTGTCAGGGGATGATCCGGAAGGTCTGTTCCCGGTGGTGCTGGGCCATGAAGGTGCCGGCATCGTGGTGGAAGTAGGCGAGGGCGTGACCAGCGTCAAGCCGGGTGACCACGTGATTCCGCTGTACACCGCCGAGTGCGGCGAATGCCTGTTCTGCAAGAGTGGCAAGACCAACCTGTGCGTGTCGGTACGCGCGACCCAGGGCAAGGGCGTGATGCCCGATGGCACCAGCCGCTTCAGCTACAACGGCGAGCCGATCTATCACTACATGGGCTGCTCGACGTTCAGCGAGTACACAGTGGTGGCCGAAGTCTCGCTGGCGAAGATCAATCCGCAGGCGAACCCGGAACATGTCTGCCTGCTCGGCTGCGGTGTCACTACCGGCATCGGTGCGGTGCACAACACGGCCAAGGTGCAGGAAGGCGACAGCGTGGCAGTGTTCGGCCTCGGCGGCATCGGCCTGGCCGTGATCCAGGGCGCGCGCCAGGCCAAGGCCGGCCGCATCATCGCGGTGGATACCAATCCGTCCAAGTTCGAGCTGGCGCGTGAGTTCGGTGCGACCGACTGCATCAATCCGAAGGACTTCGACAAGCCGATCCAGCAGGTCATTGTTGAAATGACCACCTGGGGCGTGGACCACAGCTTCGAGTGCATCGGCAACGTCAACGTGATGCGCGCGGCGCTGGAATGCGCGCACCGTGGCTGGGGCCAGAGCGTGGTGATCGGCGTGGCCGGCGCCGGCCAGGAAATCTCCACCCGTCCCTTCCAGCTGGTCACCGGCCGCAAGTGGATGGGCACGGCCTTCGGTGGCGTCAAGGGTCGCAGCCAGCTGCCGGGCATGGTGGAGGACGCGATGAAGGGCGACATCGAACTGGCGCCGTTCGTCACCCACACCATGGATCTGGACGGGATCAACGATGCCTTCGATCTGATGCACGAAGGCAAGTCGATCCGTTCGGTCGTGCACTACTGAGCCATCCCGGGTGGCAGGCCGTCAGGGCTGCCACCCTTCTGGAGAGACACCATGGAACGCATCGAACATCGTGCCTGCTTCGGCGGTTGGCAGGACGTGTACCGTCATCCCTCGTCCACGCTGGGCTGCGACATGCAGTTCGCCGTTTACCTGCCGCCGCAGGCGGAAACGCAGGCGCTGCCGGTGCTGTACTGGCTGAGCGGACTGACCTGCACCGAACAGAACGTCATCACCAAGGCGGGCGCGCAGCGCTATGCGGCCGAACATGGCGTGATTCTGGTCGCGCCCGACACCAGCCCGCGTGGCGACGATGTCGCCGACGCGGAGGGCTACGATCTGGGCAAGGGTGCCGGCTTCTACCTCAACGCCACCCGCGAGCCGTGGTCCAAGCACTACCGCATGCATGACTATGTGGCGCAGGAACTGCCGGCGCTGATCGAGGCGAACTTCGTGGTGACCGGGGCACGCGCGATCAGTGGTCACTCGATGGGAGGTCACGGTGCACTGGTGGTCGCGCTGCGCAATCCGGGGCGTTACCGCAGCGTGTCGGCATTTTCGCCGATTGTTGCCCCCAGCCAGGTGCCCTGGGGACAGAAGGCGTTCCAGGCCTATCTGGGCGACAACCGCGCCGACTGGGCCGCGTGGGATGCCTGCGAACTGATCGCTGCGGCCAGCGAACGCTTGCCGCTGCTGGTGGACCAGGGCGGGGCCGATGAGTTCCTGCAGAGCCAGCTGCAGCCGCAGCGCCTGCAGCAGGCCTGCGACGCCGTCGGCCATCCGCTGACCCTGCGCCTGCAGGATGGCTACGACCACAGCTATTACTTCATCGCCAGCTTCATCGGCGAGCACATCGCTCACCACGCCCGCGCGCTGCACGGCTGAATAGCCCGCGTGACAGCTGCGGTCCCGGGGACGCAACCGCGCATGCCCCGGCGCGACGGAACGCCTGCGTCGATGTAGCGCCGCGCCATGCCCGGCGCAGGGGCAGGGGAAGCAGGTGTGGCGTGGATCACGCCTCCATGGCGGCCTGTCGCGCTATCGTGCGTGCAGACAGGCTTGCGCAGTGGGGGATGCATGCCGGTAGTGCTGGCGCTGCTGTACGTGTTCGGCCATGGCCTGGTCGTGGCCCTGTGGCCGGGGCCGGCAGGCCTGGGTTCGTTCGTGTTCCTCACCGGCGCTCCGCTGCTGGCCGCCGCCGCATGCCTGTGGCGCGCGCGTGCGGATCGCGCCGCGCTGGGCTGGCGTGCCATCGCGCTGGCACTGCTGCTGTGGGCGGGGGGCATGGGCATCAACATGCTCGATGCACTCAGTGCCGACCGCCCCGACATCACCCCGGGCGCCAGCCTGCTGCTGTACGTGCTGTATGGCGTGCCGCTGGTGTTCATCCTGGCCCGCTCGCGGCGGGAGCGCTGGGCCATCAGCGTGATCGACGGAATCATGGCGGCCCTGCTGGGCGTGCTGTTCTTCGTGCATACCCAGTCATTTGCCGACCATGTCGGCATCGACGACCAGGCGCTGGCCAACATGCAGCGCATGTTCGATATCCAGAACCTGTGCATCGCTGTCTTTGCCATCGTGCGCTGGGTGTCCTGTGATGTCCCGGAGCGACGCAGCGTGTTCCGCGCGCTGGCGCTGTACGCGCTGGCCTATCTGCTGGTGGCCTACTACATCAACCACTTCACCTCCGAACAGTCTTTCGGCGCCTACAACGATCTGCTGATCGACGTGCCGTTCCTGTTGCTCGCGCTGCTGGCACTGCGGCGGTCGCCAGCTACCGGATTCGTGCTGCAGCCGCGGCTGGCCCGGCTGGTGCAGGCCGGCGGCCCGATCATCCTGCCGCTGCTGTTGCTGGTGGTGGGCACCCTGGTGGTGGACCATGCCAGGCCCCTGGCATTGGCTGGATTCGTTCTGGCCACGTTGGGCTTCAGCCTGCGCAGTGCGCTTCTGCAGATCGATCTGCTGGAACGGCAGGCCGGGCTCGACCAGCTCGCGCGCCAGGATGGCCTGACCGGCGTAGCCAACCGCCGCCAGTTCGATGCCGAACTGCAGGCCGAATGGAACCGGGCGCGGCGGAGCGGCAGCGAACTGGCGCTGCTGCTGGTCGATATCGATCATTTCAAGGCGTTCAACGATGCCCATGGTCATCCCGCCGGCGACCGTTGCCTGCAGGCCGTGGCGGCGCTGCTGCAGCACAGCGCCGGGCGTGCGGGCGACAGCGTGGCGCGCTACGGCGGTGAGGAATTCGCGGTGATCGTGCCCGGCACGCCGTTGGACGGCGTACAGGCCTTGGCCGAGCGACTGCGACGCGCGGTGGAAGCGCTGCAGTTGCCGGAAGGGCGGGTCAGCATCAGCGTCGGCATCGCGTTCCTGCATCCGCCGGCAACAGCCGATGCCGGACAGCTGCTCGCCGATGCGGATGCGGCGTTGTATGCGGCCAAACGCGCGGGACGCAATCGCGTGGCCATGCAGGGGGCAGCACCGGCTGGCGCAGACCGCCGCTAGCCCCCGCCCCCGCGCATTCGCCAAGGGAGCGCGGTTGCGCCGCCGGTGGCTGTCGCCCGCGGACGCGCCTTCGTCGGCTGTACCGGCACTCCGTCGCACCGCGCTGGCGATCGCGCGGGAGCCGGTCCACCGTCAGCCCCAGTGTGGAGAGGAGCAGACATGCACAGAACCCTGGTGTCGCTGGCCGCGTGGAGCGCGATGGCCTTCAGTGCGCAGGCGGTCGCGGCCACGGCGGCGTCGCCTTGCGCCGCTGCGAGCTATCGGATGGCCGATGGCAGTACGCTGGACATCGGCCCGGGTGCGGGCGATCAGCTGCGCTGGCGCACGCCAGATGGTCGCAGCGGCGCACTGCAGCGCACCGCGGGCGATGCCTGGACCAGTACCCGCGGCTGGACCGGGCAGCCGGACGGGCACCGGATGGTGCTCACGGACTGTGGGAAGCGCGGCATCAGCGTCGATGGAATGAAGGGCGAGCGCATTCCGCTGCGGCAGATCGACACCCGTTTCAGCGGTGCCGGCGCAACGCTGCAGGGGCGGCTGACGCTGCCTCCGGGCGATGCGCCGGTTCCACTGGTGGTGCTGGTGCATGGTGCGGAGAACAGCTCCGCGCTGGAGCGCTACTCGCTGCAGCGCGAGTTCGCCAGTGCCGGCATCGCCGTGTTCGCGTACGACAAGCGGGGCACGGGACGCTCTGGCGGGCGGTACACGCAGAACTACCTGACCCTGGCCAATGATCTGATCCTGGCCACGCGCGAAGCACGCCGGTTGGCGGGGGCACGTGCGCAGCGGGTCGGCTACCAGGCCGGCAGCCAGGGTGGCTGGGTGGCGCCGCTGGCGGCACGCATCGAGCCTGTGGATTTCATCGTGATCAGCTTCGGCCTGGCGGTCTCGCCGCTGGAGGAAGACCGCGAGGCGATCGCTTTCGACATGCAGCGGGCCGGCCAGGACGCAGAAGCCACTGCGCAGGCGATGCAGATCGCCGATGCGGTGGCGACCATCGTCGAAAGCGGATTCACCGAGGGATTCGATGTACTGGCGGAGGTGAAGCAGCGTTACCAGCATGCGCCCTGGTTCCCTGCGGTACGCGGGAACATTGCCGGGTATCTGTTGTCGACTCCGGAGGTCACTGCGCGCGAGCAGGGGCCGCGGCTGCTGGACGGGGTGCCGGCCCATTACGACCCTTTACCGGTGCTCACGCATCTGCAGGTGCCGCAGTTGTGGATCTTTGGCGGGCAGGACCGCGATGCGCCGCCGGGGGAGACGCTCAGGCGTCTTGCGGTTCTGCAGGGCCAGGGACGGCCGATCTACACGGCCGTGTATGCAGACGCCGATCATGGCATGTACGAGTTCGAGCTGGATGCGGCCGGGGAACGTGTATCGACACGGCAGCCGGCCGGGTACTTCCAGCTGATGACGGACTTCATCCGTGGCGATGCGCTGCGGGCCGAATACGGCCAGGCCCGCCCCACGTCCGCGCGATGAGGGCTTCGACGGGCGAAGCCCAGCAGAAGCCAGCGCGTTCGCCGCTCAACGCACGTCGCGCAGTTCCCAGTGATGGCCGGCCAGCAGACGCAGGCGCTGCTTGAACACATCGCTGTCGATGCGGGTGGTGGCCACCAGGTTGATGCGCAGGTCCTTCTGCTCACCGGTTACGGTGGCGTCCGGGTCGGTCACGCCCCACTGCGGCTCCACTGCATCCGGATCGGGTTGCTTGGCTCTCCAGCGCTCGAACAGCGCGCCGCTGCGCAGGGCGTCCTGCAGTTCTTCGGCAAAGCCGGCGGCGCCCTGCGAATGGAAGGACAGGTCGGGGTCGTTGCCGCGGGCCTTGGACGGGTCGGGAAGGCTGATGTGGTACTGCGCAGGCATGGTGATCTCCTTGAAGTGCGGCAAGGCTGGCATAGACGCGGTGCAATGCTTGTGTACATCCGGCGCACCTGCATGCAGGCGTCGCCCGCCCTCATTCGAACCGATGCGGTCCATCGGCAAAGCCCACGGTAACGGCGCCCTTGCCGACGTTGACCATGCCGGTCAGGCTCATCACCGATTCGTACACGGTGACGCCGTGGGTGGCGCAGACGTCCGTCAGCTGCGCATAGCCGGGCAGGGCGCGCAGCTCCTCCAGCTCACCGCCATAGCTGACGCAGACTGTCGGTGTCATCAGTCCACTACGCACGCGCTGGCCAACCACGGCGAAGAGCTTCTGCACGGCATTGTCGAAGCCCTTGATCTTGGCTACCGGGCCGGTCTCACCGCGGTAGCCGTGCAGCACCGGCTTGATGTCCAGTGCGCTGCCCAGCGCGGCACTGAGCAGGCCGACACTGCGGTCGCCCTTGTGCCGCGCGCGGGCCCGCATGTAATACAGGTCACGGGTGACCATGTAGCCATGCACGTTGCCGGCCAGTTCCTCCAGCCGCTCGCGGATCTGCTGCACGCTGGCGTTGCTGTCGCGCAGGCGAACCGCTTCCACCGCCGTCACCGCCTGCGCGGCGAACAGGTTCTGGGTGTCGAGCACGCGCAGTGCGAAGGGCGAGTTGTAGCCCGCGGCCTGCCGCACCGGCTTGTAGTCGTTGAGGATGGCGAAGCTGGCCTGCAGGGCGTTGTCGTGGATCGGGCTGCGGGTCTTGGTGATGGTCATGCAGAAGACGTGGTCGTAGTCGATCACCAGCTGCTGCAGGAACAGGTCACGGATCTGGTTGACGCTGAAGGGGATGGTCTCCGCCTCGGCACCATGTTCGGCCACGTGTGCGTGCAGGAAGCTGAGCGTGGCCTGTTCGTCGCGGTGGTCGGCGAGTACGGCTTCGCCGATCCGTACGGTGATCGGGAGCAGCACGATGTTGTGTTCGGCAATGAACGCCTGCGGCAGGTCGCAGGCCGAGTCGACGACGATTCCGATGCGCATCCGCGGCTCCCCCTCCAGGGCGGTTGTTGGTTCGGAAGTGTGAAAAATATCTCAAAACGGGAGCCCGCGCGCGAGGGAAGCGCAGGCGCCCTGTTCAGCGTCTGCGCTGTACCGCGATCGGCAGGGCCTCCACCCGCTGCCATTCCGGCTGCCTCAGCAGGTCCGGATCGGCCAGCACAGCGGCCATCAGCGGGTGCGCGTCATTGCCCCAGAACAGCTCGTCGCCGATGGCCAAGGTCGGTACGCCGAACACGCCGGCCGCGAGCGCAGCCTCGGTGTTGCGCCGCAGCTGCTCCTTGACCTCTGCGGTTGCCGTGGCGGCCGCCACATCCGCGATGCCCAGCCGCGCGCCGGGTTCGCGCAGCGCCTCGGCGCTGTCGGCGGCGTTGCCCTCGCGCCAGATCCAGTCGAACAGCACGTCCACGGCCTGCGCGCCGCCGCCTGCGGCCAGGCACAGCCGCAGAGCGGCCAGCGGGTTGAACGGGTGGGCAGGCGGGAAGCGCAGCGTCACGCCTTCCGCCTGCGCGTTCCAGAGCAACTGGCGGTAGATGAAGCGCCGCTTGGCCGGGATCTCGGCCGGGCCGAGATTGCCAAGCTGCTGCAGCACCGCCCCGAAGGCGATCGGCACCGGCTGTACCTGTGCGAACTGGGGCAGTTGCTTGACCTTCTGCCAATGCAGGTAGGAGTAGGGCGAGACGAAATCGAAGTACCAGTGCAGCGGGGCCATGGGGCTTTCCTCGTCGGTCAGGGCTGCGCGTTGCGCTGCAGATAGCGGTCGCGCAGGTCGGTCTGGCGCGAGCGCATCGGCATCGGCCGCCCTCCCATCCAGACCTGTTCGGCATAGTGCGCCACATCCAGCGGGTCGCCTTCCCACAGCACCAGGTCGGCGCGCTTGCCGGGCTCGATGCTGCCGATCTGGTCGGCCACCCCGAACGCCTGTGCGGGAACCCGGGTCAGGCCTGCCAGCCCGTCGGCCCAGGGCAGGCCATGGGCTACCGCATTGCCTGCGAGCTGGCGGATCTTGCGTGCGTTGTGCGAGGCATCGCCACGTTGCACGAAGCTGACGGGCACGCCCGCACGCTGCAGTCGTGCCGCGTTTTCCAGGGTGGCGCCGATCTGGTCGAAGCTGGCCGGCAGGTTGGCCAGCACGTCGACGAACACCGGCACGCCGGCCGCAGCCAGCTCCGGCGCCAGCTGCCAGGCTTCGCTGGCTCCAGACAGGGCGATCTTCACCTTTTCGCGTGCAGCCCAGCGCAGCAGCTGGCGGATATCGGCAGCGCGATCGATTTCAACCACGATGCGGCCCTGGCCGGCCAGATAGCGCGACAGTGTGCGGCGACCGGCCGGTGTCAGCACGGCGTGCGGTGAATCGGCGGCGACCTGGCCGCGCGCTTCATCCACCATCTGCTGCAGCAGCATCCACTGTGCTGCACGCGAATGACCGGTCAGTTCCGACGCTGCGGCGCCCAGCCGCAGGAACAGCGCACGTGGACCCAGCGGGTCGGCGCTGCCATCGAGCCGCATCACCCCGCCCTGGCCCGCCACGAAGCCACCGCCGGTGACGGCGCCCAGCGCGGTGAAGCCGATGCCCTCCAGTCGCGCCACCGGAATGAGCACCGACGCGGGGTTGTAGGCCAGGGTCACGTCGAACTCCGGACGCAGCGGTTGCTCGCCGATCTTCAGGCTGCTGTCGACCGTACTCGCTTCTCCCGAGACTTCCTCGATGCCGATCTCGGCGATGCCACCGAACAGCGCGGGCGTGAGCGGGCGGCCATCGGCTTCAACCACGGTCGTGCCGGCCGGTGCGGCCAGGCCCGTACCCACGGCACGGATGATGCCGCCCTGCACCAGCACATCGGCGTACTGCAGGCTGCCGCGTGCGCTGGCGGTGTGAACCGTCGCGCCGCGCACCAGCAGATCCTGTGCCGATGCCGTGCCGGTGATGGCTGCCAGCACCATGATCGCAGCGCCGAGCCATGCCCGGTTGCGGCTGGAAGACCTTGCCATCTGCATGGAACCGGCCATCAGTGCACCTCCTGCCCGAGCTGGAAGTCCGACTGCGGCGTTGCCGGCAACGCACTGCGGTCGTACAGGCGGCGGCCATCGACATAGACCTGCTCGGCCAATGCGTAGGAGCTGAAGGGATTGCCGTTCCACACCACCACGTCGGCCATCTTGCCGGGCTCCAGCGTGCCGGTCTGGCGCTCGATGCCCAGCGCCTTGGCGGCATTGGCGGTCATCCAGGTGATCGCATGTTCAGGAGTGATCGGGGCCATGCGTGCACGGCGCGCGGCGGCCATGACCTTGGCCGCCTCCTGGTTCAGGCGCTGGATGCCTTCGGGTGAATCGGAATGGACGATGGCGCAGCTGTTCTTCGCCCGGTCCACCAGCGCGATGTTCTCGGGGATGCCGTCGAAGGCTTCCATCTTGAAGCCCCACCAGTCGGCCCACAGTGCACCGCAGACGCCGTCCGCCGCCAGCCGGTCGGCCAGTTTGTAGGCCTCAACGCCGTGGTGGAACGCTGCCACCTTGAAACCGAATTCCTTGGCCAGATCAAGCATGGTGGCCATTTCGTCGGCACGGTAGCAGTGGATGTGCACGCGGATGTCGCCCTGGATCGCGCCGGCCAGGGTGTCCAGCTTGAGATCGCGCTTGCCACCGGCATCGCCCGCGCTGTCACCTTTGTCGCTGCCGAACCAGCGCTTGCGCTTGGCTGCCTTGGGCGTGTTCTTGGTGATGTAGTCGGCGGCATCGATGAAGGCTGCGCGGTAGCCGGCGACGTTGCCCATCCGGGTAGCAGGCGTCACACCCTTGCCTTCGCCATAGACGCGTTTGGGGTTCTCGCCGCAGGCCATCTTCAGGCCCCACGGCGCGCCGGGAAACTTCATCGCCTGGTAGGTGATGGCCGGAACATTCTTCAGGGTCACGCCGCGGCCACCGACCAGGTTGGCCGAGCCGGGCAGCACCTGCATGCTGGTCACGCCGCCGGCCAGGGCGGCAGCGAAGCCGGGATCCTGCGGCCACACCGAATGCTCCGCCCAGACATTGGCCGTCACCGGTGCGGTCATCTCGTTGCCATCGCTGTGGGCGCCCACCCCCGGGCTGGGATATACGCCCAGGTGCGAGTGCACGTCGATCAGCCCGGGGGTGACCCACTTGCCCTGCGCGTCGATGCGGGTGACATCGGCCTCGGCCTGCAGCTGCTGGCCGACAGCAACGATGCGGCCCTCACGCAGCAGCACGTCGGCATTGTCCAGGCGCTGGCCGGTGCCGGTCAGCACCGTTGCGTTGTGGATCAGCACCGGCGCATCGGGCTGCGCCCGATAGGTGCTGGGGTAAGGATCGGCCATGAAGCGCGAGGCGCCCAGTGCTGGCGCGGCGGCCAGCGTAACCAGCGCCAGCCCCAGCCCGGCGCGCAACAACGTCGACGTCATGCAGATCCCCTCGGCTACGTAAGCAACCGCTGACGCTAGCCGGGCAGCGGTGGGCTTGCCAAGTGACCTTCTTCACAGGGTGCGACCGCGTGCCTCGACGGCGTCGCCCCACTGGCCGAAAATAGGCGGTCCCCGCCGTTCCGGACCGAGCATGAAGAGCAAGCAGGAAATCGTCGACAACTGGCTGCCGCGCTATACCGGCGTGCCCCTGGACCAGTTCGGCCCGCACGTCCTGCTGACCAACTTCGGCGGCTACCTGCACACCTTCTCCGAACTGACCGGTGCGCCCATCGTCGGCCTGGACCGGCCCATGGCCAGCGCCACCAGCGATGGCATCACGATGATCAACTTCGGCATGGGCAGCCCCAATGCCGCGATCATCATGGACCTGCTGTCGGCGGTGATGCCCAAGGCGGTATTGTTCCTGGGCAAGTGCGGGGGCCTGAAGCGCAAGAACCAGCTGGGCGACCTGGTGCTGCCGATCGCCGCGATCCGTGGTGAAGGCACTTCGGGCGACTATCTGCCACCGGAAGTACCGGCACTGCCGGCCTTCGCCCTGCAGCGCGCGGTCTCGACCATGATCCGCGATCTGGGGCACGACTACTGGACCGGTACCGTCTACACCACCAACCGGCGGGTCTGGGAACACGACGAGGCATTCAAGGAACGGCTGCGCGCGATGCGCTGCATGGCCATCGACATGGAAACGGCCACGGTGTTCGCCGCCGGCTTCGCCAACCACATCCCCAGCGGCGCCCTGCTGCTGGTTTCGGACCAGCCGATGATTCCCGACGGGGTCAAGACCGAAGCCTCCGATGCCAAGGTCAGCTCCCAGTTCGTGGAAAACCATATCCAGATCGGCATCGAGGCGCTTAAGCTTATCCGGCGCAACGGCAAGTCGGTCCGCCATCTGCGCTTCGACGAATGATGATGAGGGCCGGGCGCGGGACGTCCGGGCCCGGGAGTAGGTAATGGACGTTGCCGCGCAGGTGGTGGAATTCTGGAAGGAGGCGGGCCCTGCGAAGTGGTTCGCCCGCGACGATGCGTTCGACGCGCAGTTCCGCCGATTGTTCCTCGATGAGCATTTCGCTGCGGCCGCGCGTGCGCGCGAACACTGGCTGGGCAGCGCCGAGGGTGCGCTGGCCCTGATGCTGCTGTTGGACCAGTTCCCGCGCAACTGCTTCCGTGGCACCGCCCACTCCTACGCCACCGATGGGCTGGCCCGGCACTACGCCATGCGTGCCATCGAGGAAGGGCTGGACCTGCAGCTGGTTCCGAAGCTGCGGGCCTTCATCTACCTGCCGTTCGAGCATTCCGAGGATCCGCTGGACCAGGACCGTTCGGTGGCCATGTTCGACGCGCTGGGTGACAAGGAATACCTGCAGTACGCCGACCTGCATCGCGACATCATCCGCCGTTTTGGCCGCTTCCCGCACCGCAACGCCGTGCTGGGCCGCATTCCCACGCCGGAGGAACTGGACTACCTGGCCGAAGGCGGGTTTGCCGGCTGACCGGGCGGCGCCAGCCACGCGCGCGGCAGGCAGGAAACGGAAAACGCCGGCGTGCGCCGGCGTTCTCCTGTTCCGCGCTGCAGCCGATCAGTACTTCGGCACGCCGTTGTCCACCTCTTCGGACCAGGCGTTGATGCCGCCGGTGATGTTGAAGACCTTGGTGAAGCCAAGCGCGCGGAACTGCTCGGCAGCCTGCGCACTGCGACCACCGTGGTGGCACAGGAAGGCCAGTGCGGTGTCCTTCGGCAGTGCTTCCAGCTCGGCGCGGCCGTTGCCGTCGAACACCTTGAACGGCACGCCGACGGCGGCGATGGCGCGCTCGTCAGCCGGGCGTACGTCCACCAGGATCGCGTTGCCGGCGCGCACCAGGTCGTCGGCGTCGCGCACGCTGATTTCCTGCACCGGCTTGGGCGCATTCGGGTTGTCGATGGCCAGGCCCTTGCCGCGGATGTCGTCCACCCAGTCGATGGTGATGCCTTCGGCGCGGCGCGCGCTGGCCAGGTCGAACTGCACGCGCAGTCCATTGGATTCGGCGGCGATCGCAGCCTCGTCATGCGGAGCGAGCTGGAAGTTGGGCTGGAAGCCTGCATCGATGCTCAGCTGCAGGGCGGCGCCCGGGGCGTCGGCCAGCGCGCCCTTGAGCATCTCCACCGCGGCCGGGGTGACGGTGATGCGCGGCGGGGTGCGGTCCGGCGCGGGCAGGCCCAGCACGCTGCTCAGTTCGCCGCTGGCGGCCATCTGCAGCACGATGTCGCTGCCACCGACCAGTTCGCCGTCGATGTACAGCTGCGGGATGGTCGGCCAGTCGCCGTAGGCCTTGATGCCTTCACGGATTTCCTGGTCGGCCAGCACGTTGACGTGAGCGAACTCGACGCCCAGGTCCTGCAGCGCGCCCACGGCCTTGGCCGAGAAGCCGCACTGCGGCATCGACGGCTGGCCCTTCATGAACAGCACGACGCGGTTGGCGTTGAGGAGGGATTCGATGCGCGAACGCAGGGCAGGATCGAGAGACATGGGAAGTCGGGGGTCCAGTAATTCGAATCTTCGATTCTACCCCTCATGGCATCATGGGGTATGAGCAGCGCAGGAACATTGCATCGCATTCCGCCCCGGCCATGGCGCTGGCTGCCCTGGCTGGTGGCGTCGCAGTTGGGGGTGATCCTGGCCTGGGTGCTGGCGGGATGGCACTGGGGTCTGCCGCTGATGGTGGCCAGCCACGCGCTGTTCATCGTGCCGGTGTTCCTGCCCAACAGCCGCTTCTACACGCCGGTGCTGAGCCGCCTGGCGCAGGCGGACGACGCGGTCTGGCTGACCATCGATGACGGTCCCGGTGCGGACACGCTGGCCGTGCTTGATCTGCTGGATCGGCATCAGGCGCGGGCGACATTCTTCCTGGTGGGCGAGCGGGCCCTGGCCCAGCCGGCGCTGGTGGCCGAGATCCTGCGCCGCGGGCACGATCTGGGCAACCACAGCTTCAGCCATCCGCAGGCGCGCTTCTGGCGGCTGGGACCGAAGGCGATGCGTGCGGAGATCGAAGGCTGCCAGCATGCGCTGCAGGCATTGTCGGGCACGCCGGTACGCTGGTACCGGTCGGTGGTGGGCATGACCAATCCGTTCGTGGGCCCGGTGCTGCGCCGCCTGGGCCTGGTGCGGGTGGGATGGAGCGCCCGCGGCTTCGATGGTGTCGGCTGTACGCCCGAGCGCGTGCTGGAGCGCCTGCTGCCGGATCTTCGCCCGGGCGCCATCGTGCTGCTGCATGAGGGGGCCGCCCATGGCCACAACCTGGTAATCATCGAACGCGTGCTGCAGGCACTGGATCAGCGCGGATTGAAGGCAACGCTGCCTTTGATCCGTCAAGGGAATGGGCAGCCAGGCATCCGGTAGCGCCGGGCCACGCCCGGCGAGCGCAGCGGCGCGCATGGAACCCGCCGGGCCACGCCCGGCGTCATCCAGGCCGTTCGGCCACCACCAGCCAGCTGTTGAACGGTGTGCGCCCGTGCAGCGGCCGTGGTGCGGCGACGCGCAATCCCGCTTCGCTCAGTGTCGCCAGCAGGGTCTTCGGCTGGGGATAGTGCCGCGGGCGGGTACCCATCCAGCCCACCAGCCAGGCAAGGCGGTCCGCGACCCGCGTGGTGCGGTCCCGGCCATCACCGGTCGCCAGCGGCGTGCGCAGCAGCAGCCGTCCTCCGGGGGACACCCGCGCGCTTGCGGCACGCAGCAGCGTCTGCTGCGGTCCGGCATCCAGGTACTGCACTACGTCCAGCAGCAGTACATGGCCGACGTGCGACGGCAGCGCAGCCTGCACATCCAGGCATTCGAAGCGCACGGCCGGCAGGCCTTCACCGGCTTGCCGCGCCCGCTCGATCTTGGCGGCGTCCACGTCCACCCCGAGATAGGGCTGGCCGCGCCCGCGCTGGCGCAGCACATGCGCGAACAGGCCCAGTCCGCAACCCAGGTCCAGCACCGGCTGGCCATCCTCGGGCAGCTGTTGCAGCACGCCGTCGTACAACGGATCGCTGCCGAGTTTGCCGCGGGTGTAGTAATAGTCGCGGCGGCTGCCCCAGGCCTGTGCAGGTCGGAACGCCTCGGCGATCGCGCGGGCCTGCGGGGAGGTCAGCGGGGAGCAGGGCAGGGGCGTGCCATTCCGTGGCGTGCCGTCCACGGGTCAGCCGGCGTCGCCGAGCCGGCGCAGGGCGACCGGCAAGGCACGCTCGCTCCACAATGCATACATGCGCGCGGAGGGGTGCAGACCGTCTTCGGCGATCATCGCCGGGTCGTGACCGTGGACGCGGCTGATGTCGGTGATGTCGACGAAGTCGACGCCGAGGCCACTGCAGACCTGCTCCGCAGCCGCGTTGAACGCGTCGGTTTCGATGCCGATGCGGCCACGGTGTCGGCCGCTGCTGGCGCCGAACGGCGTCACGCCCCAATCGGGAAACGACAGCACCAGCACCCGATCGGTACGGCCGCCGGCAAAACCGATCGCGCGCTGCAGCAGGGCCTGGAACTGCGTGCGGTATTCGTCGAGCGGGCGGCCGCGGTACTGGTTGTTGACCCCGATCAGCAGGCTGACGAAGTCGAACGGCCCCTGCGGGGCGGCCTCGTCGATGCCGGCATCGAGCTCGTCCGTGGTCCAGCCGGTGGTGGCGATGGTCTGCGGATCGGCCAGCGCGACGCCCTGTGCGCGCATCGCGGCGGCCAGCTGATGGGGCCAGCGGCCTTCGACCGCGACGGCCTCACCGATGGTGTAGGAGTCGCCCAGCGCCAGATAGGACAAGCCCACGACTCAGGCCACCGAACGGCGTGGCTTGATCGGTACGACCTTGGTTGCATCCTCGGCGCGGCGGGCCAGCACGCGGTCGATGCGGGCGAACACATCGCGCATCACCGAGGCCTCCGGCAGCAGGGTTACGCGGAAGTGGTTGCGGTAGGGCACGTTGAAGCTGGAACCGGGCACCACCAGCACGCCCTCGTTGTCCATCAGGTCCAGGGCGAAGGTGTGATCGTCGAAGCCCTTGGCGGCAGCGCCGACCACCGCCGGGAAGGCATACAGCGCGCCGGCGGGGGCCACCAGCGACAGATGCTCGCTGGCCTCGCATGCTTCGATCACCGCGCGGCGGGTTTCGTACAGGCGCCCGCCCGGGGCACACAGTGCCGAAATGGTGTCGGGCCCGTTCACCGCAGCCTCGATGGCGTACTGGCCGGGCACATTAGCGCACAGGCGCAGCGCGCTGAGCAGGTCCATCGCCGCGCGGAAGTCGCCCAGGCGTGCGTCATCGCCGCTGAGGTGCGCCCAACCCACGCGCCAGCCGCAGGCGCGATGCACCTTGCTCAGCCCGCTGAAGGTCAGGCACGGATGGTCGCCCGCCAGCGGTGCGACCGGCTGGAACACCGCCTCGTCATACAGGATCTGGTCGTAGATCTCGTCGACCAGCAGCAGCAGGTTGTGCCGGCGCGCGATGTCCACCACGCGTTCAAGCAGTTCGCGCGGGTAGCTGGCGCCACTGGGATTGTTCGGATTGATCAGCACGATCGCGCGGGTGCGCGAGGACACCAGGGTCTCGATCTCGCTCGGGTCCGGCTGGAAGCCGTTCTCGGCGGCGCAACGGTAGTACACCGGCCGGCCGTCGTTGAGGATGGTGGAGGCCGACCACAACGGGTAGTCCGGGGACGGCACCAGCACTTCATCGCCGGGGTTGAGCAGCGCACGCAGCGACAGGTCGATCAGTTCGCTGACGCCGTTGCCGACGAACACACGGTCCGGGTGCGCGTCGGGAGCGCCGCGACGGGTGTAGTAGGCAGCGATCGCCTCGCGCGCCACCGGCAGGCCCTGCTGGTGGGTATAGGGATCGGTGCGACCCATGTCGTCGGCGATCGCGCGCTGCAGGTGTTCCGGGGCACGGAAGCCGAAATTGCCGGGGTTGCCGATGTTGAGCTTGATCAGCTTGCGGCCCTGCGCCTCCAGCTCCCGGGCTCGCCGGGCCAGTTCTCCGCGGATTTCGTAGCGCACTTCGGAAAGGCGCTCGCGGGTGGCCAGGGGCTTGGGCGCGGAGGTTGACATGGTCGGTGAGCCGTCGGATGGCATGGAGGTTCCATGGTAGCGGAATTGCTGCACTGCATGGCAAGGCCCCCAGGGCCCACCGCTGCTGGGCTGGAGCGGCGTTGGCACGGGTAGAATGGAGGCGATGACCCAGACCCCCGATTTCACCGCCCTGCAGACCATCGGCTGGCCCTGGCCGGGCCCGGCGCAGCAGGCCGACTGGCAGGCCATGATGGCCGAGCACCCGCAGGCACGCCCGGCCCGGGTGATCGAGCAGCACCGTACGCACTATGTCGTGGCCGACGCCCCGGACGCTGCGATCAAGGCCGAATCGCTGCCGGAATGGCAGCGGCCACGCTTTCCCAGCCATGAGCGGCCGGCGGTCGGCGACTGGGTGCTGCTCGACGGCATCCGCATCCTGGCGCTGCTGCCACGTCGCACCGCGATCAAGCGCGGTGCCGCCGGCGAGCATTATCACCAGCAGGTGATCGCGGCCAACATCGATACGGTGTTCATCGTCTGCGGGCTGGATGCGGACTTCAATCCGCGCCGTATCGAGCGCTACCTGTTGCTGGTGGGCGGCGGCGGTGCCGAACCGGTGGTGGTGCTGACCAAGGCCGACCAGACCGAATACAGCGAAGATGCGCTGGCGGTGCTGGAAGAACTGGAAATGCAGGGGATCGCCCTGCATGCCATCAATGGCCTGGATGCTGACAGCGTGGCTGTGCTGCAGCCGTGGTTGGGCCCGGGCCGCACCGTGGTGCTGGTGGGCTCCTCCGGCGCCGGCAAATCCACGCTGACCAACACGCTGCTTGGCGAGCAGCGGATGAAGACCAACGCGGTGCGCGCCAACGACTCACGCGGGCGTCATACCACCACTCATCGTGCGCTGATGCCGTTGCCGACCGGCGCCTGCCTGATCGACACGCCCGGCATGCGCGAGCTCAAGCCGACCGGCGAGGAGACGCTGGCCGAAGGGGGCTTCGCCGATATCGAAGCACTGGCCGAACAGTGCCGCTTCCGCGACTGCTCGCATCACCAGGAGCCCGGTTGTGCGGTACGGGCGGCCATCGACGCGGGTGAGATCGAGGAAAGCCGGCTGCTGAACTACTTCAAGTTGAAGGAAGAAGTGGCGGCCGCCGCCGCCAAGCTGGCCGTGCGCCAGGCCGAGACCGCGCAGGAACGTGGTGGCAGGAAAGGCAAGGGCCAGCAGTTCCGTCCGGCAGGAAAGCCGCGACGTCGTTGATGAGGCAGCCGGCCACGGGCGCGGCTGCATGGAGATTCATCCCGGGTTGCCGGGGTAACGCCTTCACTGATGCTGGGCGCGCGGAGGACAGCGCACGGCCGGGCAGGGCGCTATAGTCCGCGCATGGAAACGACCGCCGTGCTGGATCGCGAGGTGGCCCACCATGCGGCGCTCGATGCGCGGCTGGTCGAGGCCGTGGGTGGCATCCGCCTGCTGGGCCTGACCAGCTGGCCGGCGACGGTGCAGGCACCGTTCCTGGACAGCGTTGCGCGCGGGCAGCCGCAGTTGCCGAAGGTGGACTACCCGAAGCTGGATTTCAGCGAGGAACGCCGCACCTTGGCAGCCATCGCCGCCGACTGCGACGCGGGGCATCCCTTGGGTCACTACGTGCAGCAGTCCGCGCACAGCTGGGACCTGGCCGCACGCCTGCTGGAGGGCCTGGGTACCGCAGCGGTGGACACCTGTTCGGTGCAGCTGTTCGGCGCCCCCGAACAGCCCTTGCCGGGCAATGGCCCGAGCACGCGCGATGCAGCGCGCCATTTCATCCAGATCGCGGCCGAGCTGGACCATGAACTACTGGCGCCGGAAGAACAGGTGCCGGTGTCTGCGATCGCGCTGCAACTGCAGCTGCAGAACGATCTGGATGCCTTCTTCGAATCGCGGATCATCCAGGTGCAGCTGGACCCGGAACTGGTGTCCAAGGCGGCCGCCGGACCGACGCGGATCCGCCTGCGTACCAGTGCGCGTTTCAGCGCCTACGATCGTGCACAGCTGTTCCATCACGAAGCACTGGTGCATTCGCTGACCGCGTTGAATGGCCGGGAGCAACCGGTGCTGCCCAGCCTGGCCTTGTCCTCACCCCGGGTGACGGCTACCCAGGAAGGGTTGGCCACGTTTGCCGAGCAGATCACCGGCAGCATCGACATCGAGCGCCTGAAGCGGATCAGCCTGCGTACCGAAGCCATCGCGATGGCCCGCGAGGGCGCCGACTTCATCGAGGTGTTCCGCTACTTCTGCGATGCCGGGCAGAACCCGGAAGAGAGCTTCGCATCGGCCCAGCGCGTGTTCCGCGGGGTGCCCCCCGGCGGCGGGCTGGCCTTCACCAAGGACACCGTGTACCTGCGCGGGCTGGTTTCGGTGCACACCTTCTTCCGCCACATGCTGGCCGAGGATCGCCTGCAGGTCTGCCGGTGGCTGTTCGCGGGCAAGATGAGCCTGCAGGACGCCATCGCGTTCGCACCGTTGTTCCAGGCCGGGGTGTTGAAGCCACCGCGCTGGCTGCCGCACTGGGTCAGCCGGGCCAATGGCCTGGCCGGCATGCTGGCGTTTTCGCTGTTTGCCAACCGGATACGGATGGACCAGCTGGCGCCGGAGTGACATGCGTTGGCGGATCCTGCATGGGCCTGCCTGCCCGCGCCATGCAGGAACACTCGATGCGCCGCAGCGCCCGCTTCTGACTTAGAACTCCGCCGCCACCGTCATGAACACCTGCCGCGGCGCGCTGGCGTGGATCGCGTAGCGCTTGCCTTCCGGATCGGTCGGCGCGAACGAGCTCAGCTGGCCGGCGTAGCGCTTGTTGGTCAGATTGGTCGCGTTCAACGAGACCCGCACGTTGCGCAGTCCCAGCCCAGGGCCGAAGTCATAGCCGGCACCCGCATCGAAGGTGGTCACGCCCGGCACCGACTGATCGTTGGTGTAGGTGTAATAACGCTTGCCGGTGTACTTGGCACGCAGGCTGGCGAAGAAGCCATCGCGGTTCCAGCTGATTTCGCTGGAGGCCATGCGCTGCGGCGTGTCCACCGTGATCTTGCCGGCCACCGGCACCACCGCGCCGCCGGAGATGTAGTCATCTTCGTAGGTGGTCTTGTTCCAGGACAGCGCGTTGTACCACTGCAGGCCATCGACCGGCTTGAGGATGAAGGTCAGTTCCGCGCCGTGGCTCTTCACCGAGCCGACGTTGATGAAGCGTGTCACGCACTCCGGTCGGGTGCCCACTTCGATGCTGGAGCACGGGTTCAGTGACAGCAGGCGGTTGTCGAACGTGACGTTGTAGGCGGCGATCGAGGCCTGGTACTTCTCGCCGAACGTGCGGAAACCGGCCTCCAGGCTCTTCGACTTTTCCGGTTCCAGGTCGGCGCTGGCAGCGAACGATTCCGGTGCCACCTGTAACGGGCCGCCACTGCCACCACCGACGAAGGCGGCGATGTTCTCGGCGTACGAGGCGAACAGCTCGTTGTTGGCGTTGAGCTTGAAGCCCACGCCCAGCTGCGGCAGCACCGACTCCTTGGCCGTCAGCGTGCCGGACGCCAGGCGGGTTTCCACGCCCGGGCGGGCCGTGGCACGCATGCGGGTGTTCGGGCTCTTGATGCCGACATCAACGGTCAGGCGCTGGTCGAGGAAGCGCATGCGGTCCTGCACGTAGAACTGCTGCGTGCGGATGTCGTAGTCCTGGTTGAACAGCAGGCGGTCCGGATTCTTCAGGTACAGGTCGTCCAGGAACGGACCGCTGATGTAGTAGAAATTGCGCGACACGTTGTGGTCGTTCTGCTCGTACCACAGGCCGGCTTCCAGCTGGTGGATGCCAGCCGTCCATGACAGCGCTGCGGTCACGCCGTCGCGGTTGATCGTGTAGTTGGTGCTGCGGATGGAGATCGGCAGCATCCGGTCGGTGCCGGGGTAGGACGGCTGGCCCGGCGCCCACCAGTGACCCTGGCCGCGGTTGTCATGGTGGTAGGCCAGCAGCTTCAGGCGGCCCTGCTCGCCCAGGCGAAGGTCGGCATCGATCGAGTACAGGTTGTCATCGCGCAGCGCACGGCTCTGGTAGTACGCATCGTCGATGCTGGTCACGCCGCCGCTGTAGGCACATCGCGCCGGATCACGCGTAGCCGGCGCGCAGTAGGCGGCGGCCACCGCGCGGTTCCAGTCCGGCGCATAGATGTTCCAGTCCCAGCCCAGGCCCCTGGCCAGCATGTCCTTGGACAGGTAGGCGTAGTTGGCCTGGCTGGCACGCGAGGTCGCCACGAACGCGCCAAAACGATGGTCGCCCACGTTCCACACGGCCTTGGCATTGAACTGGCGGGTGGTCTGGTTCTGATGCGGCGCGGCCCACATGTCCTGGTCCTGGTGAACGCCGGAGACATACGCAGAGAAGCCGTTGAGGTCGCCCGTATCCACGCGCAGGTAACCACGGCGCTGATTGTCGTCGCCGACGGTGACGCTGGCACGGCCGCCGAACTCGGTGGACGGATCGGACGAGAAGTACTGGATGGTGCCGCCGAGATTGCTGGTCGAGGCCACGCCGAGTGAACCGATGCCCTGCGACAGCTCGGCGCCGGCCAGGTTTTCGGCGATCAGCGCACGGGCGATGCTCAGGCCGTTGTAGTTGCCGTAGCTGTTGTCGCCCAGCGGAATGCCATCGAGGGTATAGCCCAGCCGGCTCTTGTCGAATCCGCGCAGGCTGATGGTCTGCGATTCCTCATTGGCGCCGAACGCATCGTTGGACTGCACCGAGACGCCCGGCAACCGATCGAGGATCTTCTGGCCGCTGGTGCCTGGCGGGAGCACCTGCTTGTCGACGCTGGTGATGCGCTGCACCTGACGGGTCTCGCCCTGGCCGATCACCGAGACGGTATCCAGCGTCTGCGCGCTGGGCGCGGCGTCGGTATCGGCGGCGGAGGCGCTGGTAGCGGCGGAAAGCGCGATCGCTACGGCGATCGTCAGGTGTCGAGTCTGCATGGTGGTCCGTTGCATGGGGGATGGGCACCGGCGTGCGTGCGCGATGCCGCCCCACTATGCGAACGGAACATGAAAGCTTCTTTACGGAACACCCATGCGGGTACGCGCCGCCGCGTTGGCGGCGCACCCAGGGCGGCTCATTAGCCCATGTACAGCCCACCATTGACCGGATAATCGGCGCCGGTCACATACGACGCCTCGTCCGAGGCCAGCCAGGCGCACAGGCCGGCGACTTCTTCCGGACGGCCCAGGCGCCGTACCGGCACCGATGCGGCCAGGCGGTCCAGGACATCCGGGGGGAAACTGCTGATGGCCTGGCTGGCGATGTAGCCCGGCGAGAGCGTGTTGACCGTCACTCCGCGTGACGCTACTTCAGCGGCAAGCGCCCGGCTGAAGCCATGCATGGCGGCCTTGGCGGTGGCGTAGTTCACCTGGCCGATCTGCCCCTTGTGGGCGCTGACCGAGCCGATGTTGATGATGCGTCCCCAGCCCCGCGTGGCCATGCCATCGACCACCTGCTTGGTCAGGTTGAAGAGCGCGTTGAGGTTGGAGGCGATCACCGCATTCCAGTCCTCCACCGTCATCTGCCGGAACAGCAGGTCGCGGCTGCCGCCGGAGTTGTTGACCAGCACGTCCACTTCACCCACTTCCGCGCGCACTTTGGCGAAGGCGGCGCTGGTCGAGGCCCAGTCGGTGGCATTGCCCTCGGAGGCGATGAAGTCAAAGCCCTGCTCGCGCTGCTCGCGAAGCCAGTTGGCCTTGCGCGGCGAGTTCGGCGCACAGCCGGCAACAACCGTATGGCCGGCGCGGGCCAGGCTCTGGCAGATGGCAGTGCCGACACTGCCCATGCCGCTGGTGACGTAAGCGATGCGAAGAGTCATTGCGGAACGCTCCTTGGTAACGGGATCAGGCGGCGAGGGGATACAGGCCGAACAGCAGGCTGCCGACCATCAGCAGCAGCGAGATGGCGATGGCCCATTTCAGGGTGAATTTCTGGTGGTCGGCGAACTCGACCTTGGCCAGGCCCACCAGCAGGTAGGTGGAGGGCACCAGTGGGCTGAGCAGATGCACCGGCTGGCCGGCCAGCGAGGCGCGGGCCATTTCCACCGGCGTGATGCCGTAGTTGCCAGCGGCTTCGGACAGGATCGGCAACACGCCGAAGTAGAACGCGTCGTTGGACATGAAGAAGGTGAACGGCATCGAGGCCACGGCAGTGATCACCGCCAGATAGGGGCCCCACGAATCCGGAATCACCGCCAGGAAGCTGTGCGACATCGCCTCGACCATGCCGGTGTTGTTGAGGATGCCGGTGAAGATGCCCGCCGCGAAGATCAGCGACACCACCGACAGCACGTTGCCGGCGTGGTTGACCACGCGACGGCGCTGCTCGGCCAGGTTCGGGTAGTTGATCACCAGGGCAATGGCGAAGCCGACCATGAACAGCACCGGCATCGGCAGCACGCCGACGATCAGCGCGGTCATCAGGACCAGGGTCAGCACCAGGTTCACCCACAGCAGCTTGGGCCGCTTGATGTCCTCGGCATCCTCGACCGTCGGCAGCGCATTGCTGTCGTCGGACACGCTGCTGTCCATCCAGCTGCCGCCCTTGGGCAGCGTCACCACGCCCAGCCGGCGGCGTTCCTTCAGGCCCAGGTACCACGCCAGCAGCAGCACGCCCGCGCAGGCGATCACCATCGACGGGATCAGCGGCACGAACACATCAGCAGGATCAACGTGCAGTGCGGTGGCGGCGCGTGCGGTCGGGCCGCCCCACGGAGTCAGGTTCATCACGCCACCGGCGAGGATGGTCACGCAGGTCATGTTCAGCGCGTTCATGCCCAGCCGCTGATACAGCGGCAGCATTGCCGAGACCGTGATCATGTACGTGGTCGAGCCATCGCCATCGAGCGAGATCAGCATCGCCAGCACGGCGGTGCCGAGCACGATCTTCATCGGATCGCCCTTGACGAAGCGCAGGATCACCCGCACCAGCGGATCGAACAGTCCCGCGTCGATCATCACGCCGAAGTAGAGGATGGCGAACATCAGCATCACGCCGGTCGGCGCGATCTTCTTGATGCCTTCCAGCATCATTTCGTCGATGCCGGCGCCAAAGCCACCGATCAGCGCGAACAGGATCGGGATGGTGATCAGGGCCACCAGCGGTGACAGCCGCTTGCTCATGATCAAGTACATGAATGTAATGACCATGCCAAAGCCGAGGATGCTCAGCATCATCTGCGGACTCCTTGAGAAAACAGGACGTGGGAAAGGGAGGGGCGGGTGCGGAGGGGGGCGCGGAAGAGGCTCAGAAGTCGTACTGCAGGCGGCCGGTCACGGCGCGCGTGCGGTCCACCGTGATCCCGGCCAGGCGGTCACGGTTGCGGCTTTCGATGACGTTGAGCATGAATCGCAGGTTGTCGCGCAGGTACCAGTTGCCGCCGAGCGTCCAGGCTTCGGTGCTGCCGCGGCGCAGGTCGGGAGCGCCGTCGAGGTGCTGCGCGCCCCACATCCGGTCGTAGCGCAGCGCGACTTCAAAGGCACCGGCCTTGTGGCGGATGTCCTTCACCCGTGCGAAGCGGCCGGTCTTGCGGTCGTAGGCGCGGCTCTCGCCGGTAACGAACCAGCTGAGCATGCCGTAGCCGGCCATGACGTCGCCGCGCTGGGCGCCGTCATCGAAGGTCGCACCGCTGAACTCGCCCTGCCATGACAACGGGCCGCGGACCTGGGCGTACTCCAGCGACCACTTGTTGACGTCGGTATCGCGGCCTGCGGAGAAATCGACCAGGGTCAGGCGGCTCTCATCGGACAGATGGCCGGCGGGGCGCGGGCGGATGCGCAGTGCCGGCACACCGTTGGCGCCAGGGTTGTCGTACGCCTCACGGGCCAGCGACAGGCCCAGGTGCAGTACATCGCCGTCGCTGGGCGAGGGCGCCCAGGTCACGCGGCCGCCGGCGGCGCGCCCCTTCACCTGCCAGGCATCGATGCTCTCCAGGCTATAGACGCTGGCGGCCCAGGTGAAGTCACCCGGATTGGCCTGCCACGAGGCACCCAGCCGGTACAGCGGCGCCAGCGTGGTACCGGCATTGCCGCGCTCCAGGAAGCTGCCGTAGTTGGAGCTGGTGCGGTCATCCAGCGAGAAGTACTGCTTGAACTGGCCGACCGTCAGCTTGCCGGCCTTGCCGAAGCTGCGTGCCAGGTAGACGTCCTTGGCTTCTACACGGTCGCCGGAGAAGTCGGCTTCCATCTTGTAGTCAACCACGAAGAACCTGCCGGAGACATCCAGCCAGGCGCGGCGGATCTCGGTGTCATCCTTGTTCGGCGTACCGCGGTTGTCATTGTCGAACGTGGCGAAGTCCAGGTGCAGGCGACCGCCCAGCGTGGCGGTGACCGGCCGCTCGTCATCAGCGGCAAAGGCCGGCGCGGCCAACGCAGCCAGGGCCATCATGGCGGCGGAACGCGGCCAGGCAAACGTGAATTCCACAAACCCTCCCAGGTGCGCGCCAGGCGCGCGGCAATCGTGGGCACCGGATGGTGCGCGGCCGCAGTCTGGGTCGCGCAAGCTGTCATCCGCCTGTCAGCGGTTTGTGCGTTGCAGCGTAAAAGCGGCCGCTGCGCTTGCCGGGCATGGCCCGGCGCTACCCCCGTGCAGGCTCCCCGATCGCGCCGGTCCATCCATCCCCCCCCGCGACGCCCGGGTAGCGCCAGGCCACGCCCGGCGGGCAGGCCGGGCGGCATGCGGTAGCATTCGCTTCCCCTCCCACGCTTGTCCCCATGCGCCTGCTGCTGGTTGAAGACAACCCGGATCTGGCCGATGCGATCATCCGTCGCATGCGCCGCAGTGGGCACGCGGTGGATTGGCAGGCCGATGGCCTGGCCGCCGCAAGCGTGCTGCGCTACCAGAGTTTCGATCTGGTGGTGCTGGATATCGGCCTGCCCAAGCTTGATGGGCTACGCGTGCTGGCCGGCATGCGCGAGCGCGGCGACAGCACGCCGGTGCTGATGCTGACCGCGCGCGACGGCATCGAGGACCGCGTGCAGGCGCTGGACGTGGGTGCCGATGATTATCTCGGCAAGCCCTTCGACTTCCGCGAGTTCGAGGCGCGTTGCCGCGTGCTGCTGCGACGGGCCCGCGGCCAGGCCAGTGAGGTGGTGCAGGTGGGCGGCTTCCAGTTCGACAATGCCGCGCATCGGGTCACCCTGGATGGTGAGCCCATCGAGCTGCCCAACCGCGAGTACCGTCTGCTGGAAATCCTGGTCGGCCGGTTGGGCCACGTGGTCGGCAAGGATGAGATCGGCAACGGCCTGTTCGGCTTCGACGACGAGGCCGGGCCGAACGCAATCGAGCTCTATGTCGGCCGCCTGCGCAGGAAGCTCGCCGACGCGCCGCTGCGCATCACGACCGTGCGCGGCGTCGGCTACCTGCTCGAGGCCCGCGACGAAGGCGTGGACAGCGATGGCTGACGCGCGCCCGGCAGCGGCCGCGCCGGGTTCGCTGCGGCGGACCCTGCTGCTGTATCTGGGTGCGCTGCTGGCGGTGTTCGCAGTCGCCCTGCTGTTTGCCGCACGCGACTACGGCCAGCGTGCGGCCAATCGCTCCTACGATCACCTGCTGGCGTCCTCTGCACTGTCCATCGCCGATTCGGTGGCGCTGGCCGATGGCCAATGGCAGGTCGACCTGCCGTACGCGGCGCTCGACCTGCTGGCGATGGCGCCGGAGGACCGGGTGTTCTACCGCGTCGCGGACAGTCGCGGCACGCTGATCACTGGCTACGGCGACCTGCCGGTGCCACCCCGGCGCCCGGGAAGCCAACCGCAGTTCTTCGATGCGCGCTACAGCGGTGAGACCGTGCGCTTCGTGGTGGTGGGCCGCAGCTTCGCTGCTGCGTCCGCGCAGGGGGAGGTGCTGGTGCAGGTCGGCCAGACCCGGCGCGCGCGCGAGGCGGTGGCGCAGGACATGGTCAACCGGTCGCTGCTGGCGATCGGTGTGCTGTCCGGTCTGCTGCTGGCGCTGGTCGCCTTCGGTGTACACCGTGCATTCCGGCCACTGGTGAGGGTGGAACGCGAACTCTCGCGCCGTGAACCGTCGGACCTGAAGCCGCTGGATGCACGTGTGCCCCGTGAGATGGACCAGATGGTGGCGGCGCTGAACCGCTTCATGGAGCGGCTGTCGAGCAGCAACGAGACCCTGCGCGCGTTCATGGCCGAAGCCGCGCACCAGATGCGTACCCCGCTGGCCGCCCTGCGCGCGCAGGCGCAGCTGGCGCTGGATGACGACGACCCGCAGGACATGCGGCGCAGCCTGCAGGCCATCGAGCGCAATGCCACGCACATGAGCCGGCTGCTCAACCAGCTGCTCAGCGATGCCAGCGTGATCCACCGTTCGCACCTGCAGCGGTTCGCGCCGGTGGATCTGGCAGAAACCGTGCACCAGGCATTGCACGATGCGTTGCCGCAGGCCGGTCCCGCGCCGCTCGTGCAGCTGGCCGTCACTTCCGAGCAGGTGCATGTGCACGGCGATGCGCTGCTGCTGCGCGAGGCGATCAAGAACCTGGTCGACAATGCGTTGAAGTATGGCGGCGATGGTCCGCTGCAGATCGCACTGACGGTCGAGGGCGGCCAGGCGGTGCTGACCATTGCCGACCACGGCCCGGGCATCGCCGCGGCCGACGCCGAACGGGTGTTCGAGCGATTCGCCCGTGGCGAAGGCGTGCCATCCGGTGGCGCCGGCCTGGGGCTGGCCATCGTCAAACGCGTGATCGACAGCCATGCAGGCCATATCGACCTCAGCAACCGCCCGCAAGGGGGGCTGATCGCCACCATCCGCCTGCCCCGGAGCAACCCATGATCCGCCTGTTTGCCGCCGTCATCGCGCTGCTGCTGGCTCTGCCTGCGCAGGCTGCACCCGGCGACGTGCGCCGTTTCCCCGCACGTGAGACCGCCACTGCCCAGCTGCGCATCCACGGCACCACCGACATCGAGGTGTTCGCCGTGGTGATCGCCGACTACCAGCGGCTGCATCCCGGCACCGAAGTGGTGTACGAGGACATCATCACCCAGGATCTGTACGCGCGTTACCTGCAGGACCGCACCAGCCCTGCGTCGCCGGATCTGCTGATCTCCAGCGGCATGGACCTGCAGACCAAGCTGGTCAATGACGGTCATGCCCTGCCACACCGCTCGGCGCAGACCGCGGCGCTGCCGGCCTGGGCACAGTGGCGGGGCGAGGCATTCGGGATCAGCTACGAGCCGGTGGTGATGGTCCACAACACGCGCACATTGCCTGCTGCCAAGGTGCCGCATACACGCCGGCAGCTGCTGGACCTGCTGCGCGCGGAAGGCGCGCCCCTGCGCGGACGGGTGGGCACCTACGACATCGAACGCAGCAGCGTGGGCTACCTGCTGGCCACGCAGGATGCGCAGCGTGGCAGCATTGCCGGTGCGCTGCTCGGGGCGCTCGGCGACAACCAGGTGGTTCGCGAGGAGCGCACCGGGGTGCTGCTGGACAAGGTTGCCAGCGGCCAGCTGTCGCTGGTCTACAACGTGCTCGGCTCGTACGCGCAGGCGCGCATCGATGCCGGCGCGCCACTGGCCATCATCGAGCCGGAGGACTACACGCTGGTGGTGCTGCGCACGGCCGTGATCCCGCGCACCGGTCCGCATCCGGAGGAGGCGCGGCGTTTCCTCGATTACCTGCTGTCGCCGCGTGGCCAGCAGGTGCTGTCGCGCGAGGCGCGGCTGATGCCGATCGTGCGCAGCGATGCCCGGCGCGATGATGCGCCCGGTCGCAGCCGGCGCCCGATCCAGCTCGGGCCGGGACTGCTGGTCTACCTGGACGCGCTCAAGCGGCGCCAGTTCCTCGATGCCTGGCGCAGCAGCGTGGAGCCGGCGGGGCGCTGATGCCCTGGTAGCGCCGGGCCATGCCCGGCGGATGCAGTGCGCTGCCCGTACAATGGCCGCATGAGCGAATACACCATCCTGATCGCCGATGACCACCCGTTGCTGCGTTCGGCGGTGGTGCAGTCATTGCGGCAGAGCCTGCCGCTTGCCCAGGTGCGCGAGGTGGCCAGTGCCGAAGCGCTCGCCGAGGCGCTGGATGCGCATCCTGACGTGGACCTGGTGCTGCTCGACCTGACCATGCCCGGTGCCCACGGTTTCTCCGCGCTGCTGCACGTGCGTGGCTCGCATCCGGACATTCCGGTGGTGATCCTGTCGTCCAACGATCATCCACGGGTGATCCGGCGCGCGCAGCAGTTCGGCGCAGCTGGTTTCATCCCGAAGTCGGCGCCCGCCGAGACCATTGGCGAGGCGGTGACGGCGGTGCTGGAGGGTGGCTTGTGGTTCCCGGCGATGGCGGCCGAGCGTTCTGAGGCCGATGCACTGCTGGCCAGCCGCCTGGCGCAGCTGACACCGCAGCAGTTCCGGGTGCTGCTGTGCCTGGCCGATGGCCTGCTCAACAAGCAGATTGCCTACACGCTGGGGTTGGCCGAAAACACGGTGAAGGTGCATGTCACCGCGATCCTGAAGAAGCTCGAATGCCACAGCCGCACGCAGGCCGCGGTGCTGGTGAAGGCGCTTGAGCCGGAAGGTGATGCGCGGACAGGATTGAATGGCTGATGGAGGCAGGCATCCAGACGGCGATGCTTCGTCTGCTGCAGTCAGGCAAGAACCTCTTCAACGAAAACTGAAAGCTGATGATCTGTCGGTGCGCTGCTACGTGCATGTACGGCGTAGCGGACAGGCAGACGGTCTAGCGGTACTTTCAGAGTGTCGATGTATTGGACGCGGCCTTCTTTCGAGAGAGCTTTCAGTTCAGGTCTCGACAGCTCGCGGATGGACTGTCTCGCGTTATCCGCCGAGTGGGAAGAGACAAGCACTGCGGCTGGGAACGACGGGCGATCATCGGTGCGGGAAATATGGACTCGCATTGAGCGGAAGTAGATGAGGCTCTTCTCCCATTCGCCTTCCATGGTAGCGTCTGAAAAACTGGCAGACGGCTCATGGAGAGTGAGTGATTCCTTTCGAACGGCCCGGAGGCGAAAGCTGACCCCGGTGTGTTGCTCGTACTGACGCAGCGTGCGTTGTGAGCCCAGGCCGAAGATGCCCAGGTCATCCGCTCCGGACTCCGTGGACAGATCCAGCAGCGCGAGTGTCTTTCCCAGTGCCCGGTCGGCGCGATCCTGGAGCGTCATTCCGGCAATGCGTTCGATCGCTGGTGATTCGGATTGGTCATCCCATACCTTCCGGGCAGGGTTGTTGTACTGATGCCATAGCAAGGGCGTATACGGATGAAAGAAATCGTATCCCTTGGTGAATGCCCTCACGGACATTGCGATCTCTTCGGTGCAGAAAAAGTGGTCGGGATCGCTCATTACTTCTTGGATGAAGCTCCCATCTGAAAAGATGAATCCGCCGGCGAGGAATTTCGCTCCGAACGCGATGTCACCATGGGCCGGGGGCGGAAGGGGGACAGATCGCAATCTGACTACGGCAGTTGGTGAGAACGCGTCGAAGATCATTGCGGCGGAGAATTCCTGACGTCCCCTAGGGTAGGTGCCGGGATCGAAGCTGGGGGGATATCCTGTCAGAAGTGGTTTTGGTGAGCGCGCTTTCAGAAGCTCGAGCAGGCTCATCATCTTGGCGTCCCAATCGCTTGAAAAGCGGTGGTGTGAGTCGATCTGAAGATTGTAGTCCTCACCCCGATAGCGCTGCTGCGCCATGTTTCTGGCCCAGCCGCATCCCTTGGCGTGGACGTAATCTATGTCGATCAACTCGATGCTGGCCCCATGCCTCTGAAGGCGGTGGACCGTTGTGCCTTCTTCGCTTGTTGTATCGATCAGGTCGAATCCAGCTGATTCGAAGAACTGAATACCCTGCTCTGCTCCATGTTGCCAGCAGACAACAATGCGCAACCGGGATGGCGAGGTGGCGTTTTCTATCATGTCCTTCAGCGTTGGCACCAGCTGTGGGTCTCGATAGCTCGGTATCTGCACGAAGATTGTTTTCTTCAAATTCATCGGAGAGGGTGTTGTTCGTGGCCTGATGCAACGGGATGCTTCAGTCTGATTGATCCATCAGTTTCCGCCGATCGAGTTCGCTGCAGGATCGGTGGAGAAGATGAATCTGTTCTGGTAGCTCGAGCCAAGATTCTCAGAAGCTTCGGCGTAGCTGAAGGTAGGTGAGGATGCATCCGATGCGAACCTGCGGCCCCAGGCTTCATGCTCGGCGTTGCTTCGGGCCCGGGCGATGCCGAGGCAGATGGTCAGGCCGCATGACAGCTGCTCCAGTACGGCCTTCTGACCCATTGCGCGCGTGAGTGATGACCGATAGTGCCTGGTCAGATCCTGCGCTTCGGGGATGGACGCAGCGTCCTTGTCCATGCGATCCATCGCATCTGACATGCTTCTGCTTGACTGCAGGAGGTCTTCAGCAGCCTGGCCTGAGATGCCATGCTCGAACATGAGCATGGATTCTGAACGCAGATGCCCGGGTGATGATGCTGCATGCTGGATGGTCGCCGTCGGAATGTCTGTTCTCGGCCGCTTGGTTGGCGGTTCTGTGCTGGCAGCATTTGATCCGTCTTGATTGAGCTCCGGTCCCGCCGCCGCATTTCGATGACTGGCGTTGGGGTCTGAGGTTCTGTCGTCGGTGCACCCTGCACAGGACAAGCAAAGCAGCATTGCAGTGGCCAGACGAGCGAACGGCATGATTGAGCGGGATGTGTCAGGGAAGCGCACGGTGGATCCTCGGTCGTGGGTCGCGGCAGTCAATCCAGAGGGCAATCGAAGGGACCGTTGCAGTCCGGCGGACGAGTTGTCTGAAACACAGTCTTCACTCTTCCGCCGCAGCAGTCAGTGACTCTCCAGTTTCCGGCCGTGCCGACAGTGACGACACAGCTGTTTGTGCAGCGATACCTGACGCCGTTGAAGATCGTTTCGCTTTCTGCATGCGCTTCGCTGGCTGTCATTGCCAGGCCTGCTGCCAGAACGACGCTGCCAAGATGACGTTTGTCCATCCATTGTCCTGAGTGTGGTCGGCCGATCGGCCAGGTCAGGAGATGCTCCTCTGTTCTGCGGCGCATGTCAGTCGGGAAACTACCTGTCTTCACTCCGCATTTTTCTGTGTACTGCGCATCCATACCCATCTGAGGGGCATGCTGGGCTTTCCCGCCCGGCCGGTATCGCGCGAACAATGGCTTGCGCAAAGCGAGCGGAATCTGCGGAGTACGATGCTACTCGGGGAGTGGTGCAGCGGTGCCCTGCGTGGCAGAACCGCGCTACCCGCGGTGTCGCAGCAGCAATTGTGTCATCAGCGCCCGCAGCGCCGGCGGCTTCACCGGCTTGGCCATCATGCCCCAGCCTCGTTCGGCCGCCATTTCGCGCAGTCCTGCGTCGCGCTCGGCGGTCACCAGCACCACCGGCGGCCGTGCTTGCCAGTGCTCGGCCAGCACTTCGTACAGCACCGGCCCGTGATGGTCGCCCATGCGAACGTCCAGCAGCACCAGTTCCGGCACGGATTCCACGCTGGCCAGCTGCAGCGCGGCCTGGGGGCCATCGGCCAGGACCACCTCGCATCCCCAGCGCTCCAGCAGGGCACGGCTGGCTGCGCAGACATGCGGATCATCATCGATCACCCACACGCGGCGGCCGCGCAGCGGATTGTCTGCCGCCGGTTCCTGTGCCTGCGCCGGTGCCTGCGCAACAGCGGGAATCGCGTTGGCATCGCCAAGAGGTACGCCCACTGCGAACACGCTGCCTCGCCCCAGTTGCGAGCGCAGGCGGATCGGATGGCCGAGCAGGCGGCCGATACGGTCGACGATCGCCAGGCCCAGGCCGGCGCCGCGCTGGTGACCATCGTGCAGGCGGCGGAATTCCTCGAAAATTTCACCCTGCAGCGCATCAGGAATGCCGGGGCCCTGGTCATGCACTTCAATCCACAACTGGTCTCCGCGCCGGCGGCAGCCGAGCAGCACCCGGCCACGCTCGCTGTAGCGCAGTGCGTTGGACAGGAAATTCTGCAGGATGCGGCGCAGCAGTGCTTCGTCGCTGACCACCACTGCGCGGGTATCGACCCAGTCCACGACCAGCCCGCGTGTCTGCGCGGCGATGCCGAACTCGCGTGCCAGCGTCTGCAGCAGCGGGCCCAGCCGGAACGCATGCACGCGCGTGGGCAGGCTGCCTGACTCCAGTCGCGCGATGTCGAGCAGGCTGTTGAGGATGGCATCCTGCGCGGCCAGTGCGGCATCGATGTGGTCGGTGGTCTGCTGCTGCGCCGGGTCGGTCAGCTTGCCGCGCAGCACGGAGACGAACATGCGCGCGGCGTTCAACGGTTGCAGCAGGTCGTGCACCGCTGATGCGACGAAACGGGTCTTGTAGCGGTTGGCCTGTTCGGCTTCGCGGCGGGCCTCGTCGAGGTCATGGGTGCGCTCGGCCACGCGGTGTTCCAGCGCATCGGCCAGTGACCGCAGTTCGCGTGCAGCGTTCTTGTAGCTGGTGATGTCGGCGTAGCTGGTGACGAAGCCGCCATCAGGCAGCGGATTGCCACGGATCTCCAGAACGGTGCCATCGTCCTTTTCGCTCTCGCGCATGTGCGGGCGGCCACTGCGCAGGTGGTTCAGGCGACGCTCGATGGCCTCGTCGATCGGCCCCGGCCCGAGCAGGCCGCGGCGTGCGTTGTAGCGGAACAGCTCTTCGATGGGCCGGCCGACACGGACCAGCCCCGGCGGGAAGCGGAACAGCTCCAGATAGCGCGAATTCCAGGCGACCAGCCGCTGTTCGCGATCAATGATCACTACGCCCTGCGGCAGGTGCTCCAGGCTGCGGCTCAGGCCGCTGTCGGCATCGGTGGCTGCCTGCAGCAATCCGTCCTGGGCGGTGCGCAGTTCCTGTGCATGCTGCTTGAGCAGGGTTTCCAGTTCGCTGCGGCTGCGCTGGCGGTGCCGGGCCAGGCGCCGGCGCTGCTGCACGAACAGCAGCAGGAACCCCAGCGCCAGCCACGCAGCGGCGCCGGCCAGGGCGGCACCGCGTCCGGCGCTGGTGGCGGCACTGGCATCGTGCAGCAGATGCAGGTTCCAGTGTTCGTCGGGCAGCGCCAGGCTCTGCCACAGCATCGCCTGCGGCAGCACCGGGTCGAGCAGGCGCACCATGCGGCCACCATCGGCCAGCACATCCTCGGTACGCACCCGCAGGGGCTGCAACGAGCGGTCGGCATACTGGCGGGCATCAAGCATCTCGCGGCGCTCGTCCGCGCCCAGCGGCCGCAGCAGGCGGTAGCGCCAGGCATCGCGGTTGGACAGGAACACCACGTCATGGTTGTCGCTGGCCAGCACCACGTCCGGGCTGTTCAGCCACTCCTGTTCCAGCGCCGACAGCTCGATCTTGATCACGATCACGCCGATGCGCTGGCCGCGGTCGTCGACGATCGCCTCGGACATGAAATAGCCGGGCACGCCGGTGGTCATGCCGATGCCGTAGAAGCGGCCGCGGCCGTGGGCCAGGGCCTGCTGGTAATAGGGCCGGTAGCTGTAGTCCTCGCCGACGTTGGTGGTCGTCTGGTCCCAGTTGCTGGCCGCGACCGCGACGCCATCGCGGCCGACCAGGGTCAGGGTGGAGGTTCGGGTGACCTGGTTGGCGCGCTGCAGTTTCAGGTTCAGCTGCTGGCGCTCGGCGGGCGAGGGCGGCGTGCGCAGTACGCGCAGCAGGTCCGGGTCCAGTGCCATCACCTGCGGCAGGGTGCCGAAGCGGTCGATACGCTGCTGCAGGCCCTGGCCGTACAGCTGCAGCTGGCGCTGGACCTGCGTGCTCTCGGCAGCCAGGGCGCTGCGCCACGCGTAGTGGCCCGCCGCGATCGCGCACAGCACGGTGCCTCCGGCCAGCGCGAGGAGGGTCAGCAGCAGCATCCTGTGGCGGCCGAGCCAGTACATGGCGGCAGTCTACGCAGTGAGGGCGGGCATGACGTGCATGCCCGCCGGATTCCGCACCGTGGCGCGGATCAGAAGTGCATCTGTGCGCGCAGTTCGAAGATCTCCGGGGTGCTGTGCACACCGCGGCGGCTGGCATCGACCTTGACGTAGTTGGCCTGGAACTTGAAATGGCTGGTCAGGTACCAGTTCGCGCCCAGGGTCAGGTCGTGCTGACGCCCCCCCAGGATGCTGCCGTCGTCCAGATCCAGGCGGCTGTAGCGTGCCACCAGCTCGACCGCGCCGTAGTCGTGGCCGGGCTTGATGTTGGCCACGGCGCCGGCGTTGTACGGACGGGACTCGCCGGTCAGCACCCAGCTGGCCATCGCGTACTGGCCGTGGCCGGTGTAGTCGGGCTTGCCGTCGTTGCGGGTGACAGTGGCCTGCAGCGCTTCGGCCTGCAGCGAGAAGGGGCCACGGATCCAGATGCCTTCCAGGCCGGTGCGGCGGATCTGGTCGGCGGTCACCAGCGCGCCGGAATCCACGTAGCGGATGTCGGTCAGGCCGGCTTCCGGGCGCGCGCGCAACCGTGCGCTGGCCTCGTGATGGACGTCACGGCCATCGCGGTAGCCGCGCGGGTTTTCCTGCGAGTAGGCCAGGCCCAGGTGGATCACATCGCCAGGCGCCTTCACCGGCGTCCACACCGCACGTACCGCCTGCGTGGTGCCGGGGTTGTCGCCCTGCAGGTCCTTGCCGCCGTAGGCACCGGCCTGCAGCAGGTACTGCGGGCGCTCCAGCACCCATTCCACACCGGTGCGGCGGCCGGCGTAGAACGCCTGCACCGGCAGCGCGGTCTCCAGGAAGCTACCGGCGCGCGAGGAGGTGTTGGCATCCAGGCCGACCGGCGTCTTCATGTAGCCGAAGCGGAAACGGCCGATGTCGCGGCCCACGAAGGCCTTGCTCTCCAGGCGCAGGAACACGTCCAGCCAGGTGTCGGCCTGGAAGTCGTAGTACACCATCGCGTCGTACACGCCCTTCTTCTTCAGCGTGGCGCCGAATTCCTTGCGGCGCACGGCATCGTCATCGTCCAGGCCACTGCCGGAGGAGAAATCGTTGTAGTCGTAGGCGATGTTGGCGGTGGCCGCCAGCTCGGTGCCGTCGCCGAACGCGTACTTGGTCGGCCAGTTGTCGAAATCGGCAGCGGACGCGAAGGCGGGCAGGGCGGCCAGCGACAGGGCCAGCAGGGTGGGAATGGGGCGCATGTTGGGTGCGGCTCTCTCGGATTGCGTAGGGTCAGGACAACAACGGCCGCCAGGGCCGGAACTTGGGCAGGGACGCCACGGGCCGTTCAGCCCGCGCCACCGGGCCTCCCGGCGCGGTGCGATGCCGGGCCAGTTTAGGGGTCCCGGCCACCTGAACCGGGGGGCTAGTACCAATAGGTTATCTGCGTTGGCGTGCCCGGCGCGTACAAAGGCGTCCATTGGTCGCCACCCTGCGCGTGGAGCGAGGGGGGCGGTGACCAGCTTCCACGGTATCGGCTCCCATGCAGTTCCGGGGCCGTACGTGCCTGAAAACGCCCTTCCCCGGAGTCCGCCATGCACATCCCGACCGCTGCCCCGGCGCCTGCAAAGCCGTTGCCGATCTACCGCCAGCTGTACTTCCAGGTGATCGTGGCGATCGTCCTGGGCGCCATCCTCGGCCATTACGAACCCCTGATCGGCGAGAAGATGAAGCCGCTCGGCGATGCCTTCATCAACCTGGTGAAGATGATCATCGCGCCGGTGATCTTCCTGACCATCGTCACCGGCATTGCCGGCATGACCCATCTGCGCACGGTCGGCCGCGTGTTCGCCAAGGCCATGGCCTACTTCCTGTTCTTCTCCACGCTGGCGCTGGTCGTGGGCATGATCGTGGCCCACGTGGTACAGCCTGGCGCGGGCATGAACATCAACCCGGCCGAGCTGGACCAGACCGCGGTGCACAGCTACGTCGAGAAGTCGCATGACCTGACCCTGGTCGGCTTCCTGATGGATGTCATCCCGAAGACGCTGATCAGCGCCTTCGTGGACGGCAACATCCTGCAGGTGCTGTTCGTGGCCGTGCTGTTCGGCATCGCGCTGGCGTCGGTCGGCGAGAAGGGCAAGCCGATCCAGAACTTCCTCGAAGCGCTGGTGGCTCCGGTGTTCAAGCTGGTGCACATGCTGATGAAGGCTGCTCCGATCGGTGCCTTCGGCGCGATCGCATTCACCATCGGCAAGTACGGCGTGGGGTCGTTGATCAACCTGGCCTGGCTGGTCGGTTCGTTCTACATCACCGCCTTCCTGTTCGTGGCGGTCATCCTGGGCGTGGTCTGCCGCCTGTGCGGGTTCTCGGTGTTCAAGCTGGCCCGCTACCTGAAGGCCGAACTGCTGCTGGTGCTGGGTACCTCTTCGTCCGAGTCGGCGCTGCCGTCGCTGATGGAGAAGATGGAGCGGGCCGGCTGCAGCAAGTCGGTGGTGGGCCTGGTGGTCCCCACCGGCTACTCGTTCAACCTGGACGGCACCAACATCTACATGACCCTGGCGGCGCTGTTCATCGCCCAGGCCACCAACACCGAACTGACCCTGGGCCACCAGATCGCGCTGCTGCTGGTCGCCATGCTCAGCTCCAAGGGCGCGGCCGGCGTCACCGGTGCCGGCTTCATCACCCTGGCGGCCACCCTGGCCGTGGTGCCGGAAGTGCCCGTGGCCGGCATGGCGCTGATCCTCGGCGTGGACCGCTTCATGAGCGAATGCCGCTCGCTGACCAACTTCATCGGCAATGCCGTGGCCACGGTGGTGGTCTCGCGCTGGGAAGGCGCACTGGACCGTGACCGCCTGAAGCTGGCGCTGGATGGTCGCGAAAGCGAACTGCCGCCGCCGGTCGATGCCGTGCCGGAGGCACTGCCCGCCAAGGGCTGATCCAGGTGTGTGGTACCGCGGGGCCGGTCACGTGAGTGGTGCGGCCCCGCGGCGTTTCAAGGCGTCCCATGGCTGTCATGGGCAGCGCCGAAGCTGGTGGCTCCAGGTTGTCGCATACGCCAGGGAATTGTGCGGTCGCAGCATGCCTGCGACAGGATAGCGACAGGTCCGGGCGCCCCAACGGGGGTATGATCCCCTGTCCCTCTTGCCCATTCATGTATCCAACGTCGATGTCCAACGAAGATTTCAAACAGGCCGCCCTCGATTACCACCGGATGTCCCCGCCGGGCAAGATCAAGGTCTCCGCGACCAAGCCGATGCTGACCCAGCGCGACCTGTCGCTGGCGTACTCGCCGGGCGTGGCGTACGCCTGTGAAGCAATCAAGGCCGACCCGCAGCAGGCCAGCGAGCTGACCGCCCGCGGCAACCTGGTGGCGGTGATCTCCAACGGCACCGCGGTGCTGGGCCTGGGCAACATCGGCGCACTGGCCGGCAAGCCGGTGATGGAAGGCAAGGGCGTGCTGTTCCAGAAGTTCGCCGGCATCGATGTGTTCGACATCGAAGTGGACGAAACCGATCCGGACAAGCTGGTCGACATCATCGCCTCGCTGGAGCCGACCTTCGGCGGCATCAACCTGGAAGACATCAAGGCGCCGGAATGCTTCGTGGTCGAGCGCAAGCTGCGCGAGCGCATGAAGATCCCGGTGTTCCATGACGACCAGCACGGTACGGCGATCATCGTCGGCGCGGCGGTGCTGAACGCCATGGCGATCACCGGCAAGAAGATCGAGGAGGTGAAGCTGGCGACCACGGGCATGGGCGCGGCGGGCGTTTCCTGCGTCAACATGCTGGTGCAGCTGGGCCTGAAGCCGGAGAACATCCTGGCGTTCGACCGCGAGGGCGTGATCCACACCGGTCGTACCGATCTGGACCCGGAAAAGCAGCGTTACGCACGCGACACCGACAAGCGCACCCTGGCCGAGATCGTCGACGGCGCGGATATCTTCCTGGGCCTGTCGGCGCCCGGCATCCTCACCGCCGAAATGGTCAAGACCATGGCGCCGGACCCGGTGATCTTCGCACTGGCCAATCCGACCCCGGAAATCATGCCGGAAGTGGCGCGTGCGGCGCGTCCGGACGCGATCATCGGCACCGGCCGTTCGGATTACCCGAACCAGGTCAACAACGTGCTGTGCTTCCCGTACCTGTTCCGCGGTGCGCTGGACGTGGGCGCCACCGCGATCAACGAGGAAATGAAGATCGCCTGCGTGCGCGCCATCGCCGCACTGGCACGCCGCGCCGCGACCGACATGGGCTCGGCCTACGGCGGTGAAACCCCGAGCTTCGGCCGCGAGTACCTGATCCCGCGCCCGTTTGATCGCCGCCTGCTGGTGGAGCTGTCCGCTGCCGTGGCCCAGGCCGCGATGGACTCGGGGGTGGCCGCCCGGCCGATCGCCGACATGGGCGCCTACCGTGACAAGCTGGCCCAGTTCGTCTACCGCACCAGCCTGATGATGAAGCCGGTGTACGACCGTGCACGCACCGACAAGCAGCGCGTGGTCTATGCCGAAGGCGAAGAGGAAGTGGTGCTGCAGGCGGTGCAGAACGTGGTCGATGAAGGGCTCGCACATCCGATCCTGATCGGCCGGCCGGACGTGATCGAAGCGCGCATCGAGCGCCTGGGCCTGCGCCTGAAGGCTGGTGAGCACTTCGAGATCACCAACATCAATGATGATCCGCGCTTCAACGAATACTGGCAGTACTACCACGGGCTGACCGGTCGTCGCGGCGTCACCGTGGCGGCGGCGAAGAACCTGATGCGTTCGCGGCCGACCCTGATTGCCGCGGTGATGGTCGCGCGTGGCGAAGCCGATGCAATGCTGACCGGCATCGTCGGCCGTTTCCACAAGAAGCTGGGTTATGTCCGCAGCGTGCTGCCGCTGGAGCCGAAGGTCACCTCGACCTCGGCGATGACCGGCGTCATCAACCAGCAGGGCGTGTTCTTCTTCGTCGACACGCACGTGCAGGAAGATCCCAGTGCCGAGCAGATCTGCGAGGCGACCCTGCAGGCTGCGTACCGCATGAAGCTGTTCGGCATCGAACCGAAGGTGGCGCTGCTGTCGCACTCCAATTTCGGCAGCCACGATTCCAAGGACGCGCTGAAGATGCGCCAGGTCCGCGAGCTGCTGCTCAAGCGCAATCCGCGCCTGAACGTGGACGGCGAGATGCAGGGCGATACCGCCTGGGACGAGGCGCTGCGCCAGAAGCTGCTGCCGGGTTCCACCCTGCAGGGTCGCGCCAACCTGTTCGTGCTGCCCAATCTGGAAGCGGCCAACATCGCCTACAACCTGGTGCGTGTGTTCACCGATGGCGTGGCGATCGGCCCGATCCTGATGGGCGTGAACAAGCCGGTGCACATCCTGACCACCAGCGCGACCTCGCGCCGCATCCTGAACATGACCGCCATCGCTGCGGTCGATGCGCAGATCCGCAAGCAGCTGGAAGCGGAAAAGAAGGCGTAATCCTTCGTCACCGCGATCGGTAGCGCCGGGCCATGCCCGGCGAGCGCGCAGCGCGGCAAATCAGGCATTCCGCCGGGCATGGCCCGGCGCTACCGGTCAGCGCTTGCCGCCTCGTGCCGGTGCCGGCGGCGGGGCATCCGAACGCGGCTTGGCGTACTCGGCCCATAGCGCCGGCAGGCCCTTGCCGGTGTGCTGCTGCCACAGCGCCAGGGTGTACTGGCCGTTGCGCAGGGCCTTGTCCAGCGCCAGCACCAGGCCGGGGTGTCCAGCTTCGGCCCATTTCAGGAAGGCCCCGGTTACCCGGTAGCCGCTTTCCACGCTTTGGCCCTTGCCCACTTTTTCCGGCAGCGCCCAGCCCGCTGCGGCATTGTCCGTGCCGTAGCGGTCGCGGGCGTAGTCGGCGATGCCTTCCACCAGCCAGCCCGGTACCCGCGTGTCGCCGTAGCTCGGGTAGCCCTGCACGATGTGCATCGCCTCGTGGGTCACCAGGTCGATGTCATCGGGGTGCTTCACCAGCCAGCCCGGGTTGATGGTGATGGTGCTCGCCTTGTCCTTCTCGCCGACGTAGGCGACGCCGTCGTAGGCCGGATCGATCACGATGTGCACCTCGGCCGGTGCCGCCGGGTGGAAGTCCGCCCGTTCGCGCAGGTAGGCGGAATAGAACGTATCGACGATGCGCTGGCGTGCCGGTGCGGCCAGCGCACCGGTCGCATCCTGGTAGTGCAACGTGATGCCTTCGCGGGTGAACTGGCCATCGAAGGCCCGGCTCTGCGACGGCTGGGCCAGCGCAATGCCGGGCAGGGTGAATGCAGCAAGTGCAAGGGGCAGCAGGCGAATGCGCATGGGGTCACCGTACAGTGGAGGGGGACAACAGTTCGATCTCAGCCAGCTGCAGGCGTCCCGGCGCAGTTACGCGCAGGCGGTACTCGGCATAGCGTGAGGGCGAGGCGATGCGGAACGGACGGGTCTGCCGCGCAGCACTGAAGTCTTCGCCACGCCGCTGGTCCAGCGTGGTCCAGCGGTCGTCGCCGTTACGGGCTTCCAGGGTCCATCCGGCCCCCCGGATCGGCCCTTCGCCGCTGGTCAGCGTATACATCGTCGGCGCGCCATCACCCACGGCGCTCAGCATGAGGGTGGCACCCGCGCCCAGCGGAACGGCCGTGGTCGCATCGTCGTCCAACAGCGCGGGCACGGCGCGGCCATCGGCCAGCGCAGCGCGCGCGCCGCTGCCCAGCAGATCGTGCAGCATCTGCGGTCGCTGGCCCGGTGCGGTCAGCGAACGGGGCACGTCGTCGGCGCCTGTGCCCCAGCGCGAAGGCTGCGGGCCCATCTCGAAGTCCAGCGTCGCGCCCTTGGCGATCACCTCGTGCGGTACCCAGGTCCGGGTCCATGGCGTGCCGTTGATCTTCAGCGACTGGACGTAGACGTTCTCCGCGGAGTTCTGCGGCGCGTTGACGGTCAGCACCGCGCCACCCTGCAGTTCCACCCGGGCGTGCCTGAATGCCGGGGAGCCGATCACGTATTCCGGCGCGCCCATCCGCAGTGGATACAGGCCCAGCGAAGCCAGCACGTACCATGCGGAGGTCTCGCCATTGTCCTCATCGCCCGGATAGCCCTGGCCGATCTCGCTGCCCACGTACAGCCGCGACAGGATCTCACGCACGTGCTGCTGGGTCTTCCAGGGCTGCCCGGCGTACAGATACATCCACGGGATATGGTGCGCCGGCTGGTTGCTGTGCGCGTACATGCCCATGCGCACGTCGCGCGCTTCGGTCATCTCATGGATGATGCCGCCGTAGGAGCCTGCAAACGCTGCATCGGCGGTCTCCGGCGTGGCAAAGAAGGCATCGAGCTTGGCGGCCAGCCTGTCGCGGCCACCGTACAGCGCGGCCAGGCCCTCGCCATCGTGCGCGGCGGTGAAGGCGAACGTCCAGCCGTTGGATTCGGTGTAGTCGTGGCCCCACACGCGCGGATCGTAGTCCTTGGCGTCCACGCGCCAGCTGCCGTCGGCCTTGCGGCCCTGGAAGAAGCCGGCGGCAGGGTCGAACAGGGTCGCGTAGCCGGCAGCGCGGTAGCGGAAGTAGTCGGCTTCGGTGCTGTAGCGCTCGCGCTGCGCGGCGGTGGTCGCGCGCTTGGCCAGTGCCTCGGCCATGTTGGCGATGCCGAAGTCGTTCAGCGCGCCTTCCATCGTCCATGACATGCCTTCATGCACGTCGGCACTGGCATAGCCGCGGAACGTCGAGCGATCCATGCCCTTGCGCCCTACATGGCGATCGGGCGGTACCACGGTGGCATTCTTCAGCGCCGCGGCATAGGCCTCGGCGGGATCGAAACCGCCGACGCCCTTCAGCCATGCGTCGGCGAAGGCCACGTCGGAACTGGTGCCGACCATCAGGTCCGCGTAGCCCGGCGATGACCAGCGGGCGATCCAGCCGCCCGCGCGGTACTGCTCGATGAAACCCTGCACGAGCTGGCCGGCGTCCTCCGGCGTGAACAGTGCGTACGCCGGCCACGTCGTGCGGAACGTATCCCAGAAGCCATTGTTGACGAACACCCGGCCATCGCGCACGCCACTGAAGGTGCGGCTGTCACTGCCATCGGTGTTGTTCTCGCTGGCGCTGGCCTGGTTGGCGTAACGCCACTCGGGGGCGGCAGCGCTGCCGACGTTTTCGTGGCCGGAGTTGGGATACAGGTACAACCGGTAGAGGCTGGAGTACAGCGTGGTTTTCTGGTCGTCCGTGGCATCGCCGATATCGAAGCGGGCCAGGCGCGCATCCCAGGCATCCTGGGCACGGCCGGCCACGCTTTCCAGCGTATCCGTGGCGGAAATCTCCAGAGCAAGGTTGTGCCGCGCCTGTTCGAGCGAGATCAGCGAGGTGGCAATGCGCATGGTGACGCGGCGATCGCTGCCGGCATCGAACTTGATGTAGCCGGTCGGGCGGCCGCTGTCGATGCGTCCGCTGCTGCGCCACGGCCGGTCGAAGCGGGCCACCACGAACATGCGGCCGGCACCGTTGGACAGGCCGCTGCGCGTGTCGGTGTAGCCGGACAGTGTCTGCGTGGCCGCATCCAGTGTCAGCCCGCCGCGTGCGTCCACATTGTCGAACAGCAGGTTGGCATCACCTTCCGCAGGGAAATCGAAGCGGAAGACCGCGGCGTGGTCCGTCGGCGCGATGGAGGCGGCGATGCCGTTGTCGAAGCGCACGTCGTAGCGGTAGGGGCGCGCGTTCTCGTGCGTGCGGTCGAAGGACAGCGCCCGCTTGCTGCGGTCGGCCTCGGGCACACCGCGGCTGGCCGATGGCATCACCTGGAAGGTCTGGCGGTCGCCCATCCAGGGACTGGGCTGGTGACTCAGCGCGAGCGCCTGCAGCTGCGGGCGGTTGTTCGCATCGTTCTGCTCGTTCCAGCGGTACAGCCAGTTCAGTGCACCGGCATCGGTCACCGGGGTCCAGAAGTTGAAGCCGTGCGGCACCGCCGTGGCCGGGAAATTGTTGCCGCGCGAGAACGTGCCGTTCGCCTGCGTACCGCGGGTGGTCAGCACCCAGTCCGAGACCCGCTGCGGCACCTGCCGCGGCTGTGCATCCAGGCGCACGTCATCGATCCAGCCGGACACCGGCGCACCGTCGGCGCTGGCCACTTCCAGCTCGATGGCGACCACCCGGCGGCCGCGCAGCGCAGGCACATCGCCCAGGCGTACGGCCTTGCGCGCCCACTGCTGCGGGTACAGCGTTTTCGAATCGCCCTGCGCACGCGCGCCCACGGCGATGCCGTGCTGATCACGCGCGGAGCTGGCCGATACGCGGCTGCCATCGTCCAGGCGCAGGTCCAGCGAGACGTAGGTGGAGGCCACCGTGTCCTTGTCGACGATCTCCGGCAGCACCAGCCAGGACAGGGTGGTGTCGGCGTCGATGGTCAGGTCCGTGCTGAACAGGTCGCGCCGCGCCGCGCCACCGTCGGCCTGGTAGTGCAGCGCGCGCAGGCCGCTGTAGCCGGCGTTGCGCTTGGCCGCATACGGCGCCGCCGGACCGGTGCCGATCTGCACCTGCAGCGCGCCGCCGGCCTTGGCCGGTGCGGGCTCACCTGCTTCGAACGAGGTCTGCAGGCCCTGTGCCACTGCGGGCAGGGCGGGCGTGGCGCAGGCCAGGGCCAGGGCGAGCGGAAGCAGGGCGCGGCGCGGATCGGACAGGGTCATGCAGGGTCTCCCGGAAGGGCAGGCGGCAGGCAGGACCCGCATCGGCACGTACCACGGCCAGCATCGCGCCCGCCGCCCAGGGGCGGTGGAAAGGAGCGATGCCGGTCCGGTGGGGGCGGGCCATGCGATCGGGTCGTCGGAGTGGTCCCGATCCTGCCTCAGTGCGTTGCCCCCTGACAAGTGCAATTAGTTCGATCCAAATCCGGGAAAAACGTTTCATTTCAAATTATTGACAGAGGGATTGGATCGATTTAAAAGTGGCCGGGGTCCAGGCCCGGGGAAGGCGGCGTCCTTCCCGTCCCGATCCCAACCCTTCCATCTGTCCCGGAACACCCTGCATGCCCTGATCCGGGCGGGCGGCCTGCGCTTGCTGCTGCCCGTCACCACCGTCCATCCACGACCCTCCCGTCCGCCCCCCACCGGCAGGACCGTCATCCGTCTCTGGAGAGCGCTTGATGAAACCCAGGTTGCTGTCGTTGTTGATGTCTTCGCTGCTGCTGTCGCCGCTGGCCGTGCAGGCCCAGTCCTCCAACGCAGGGGAGGGCGCCGATCCGCCGCGTACGCGCGACCTGGATGCGGTCACGGTGACCGGGTCGCTCATTCCACGCGCGCAGGTGGAGGGCCCCTCACCGGTGACGACCATCACCGCCGAGCAGATCCAGGCGCAGGGTTTCACCACGGTGTTCGATGCGCTGCGCTCGCTACCGGTCTCCAATGGGTCGGTGCAGGATTCCCAGGGAACCGGCTTCTACACTCCGGGCGCCAAGACCATCAGCCTGTTCGGTCTGGACCCCAGCTACACCCTTACCCTCATCAACGGGCGGCCGATCAACAGCTATCCGCTGGCCTACAACGGCAACACCAGCATCGCCGACATTGCCAACATCCCGCTGGGCATGGTCGAACGTATCGATGTGCTCACCGGTGGCCAGTCCTCGGTGTATGGCTCGTCGGCCGTGGCCGGCGTAGTCAACATCGTGCTGAAAGACCGCGTGGAAGGCACCCATCTGCGCTACCGCGTCGGTGGTTACAGCCAGGGCGGCGGTTCCAGCCAGCGCTTCAGCGCCAGCAGTGGACAGACCTTCGGCAACCTCGATATCAGCTACGGGCTGGAATACATCAACCAGAAGGCGATCTACGCCTTCGACCGCAGCCGCATCGACAGCGTCAACGACAACCCGACCGGGCCGCAGGATCCGTCGCGCAGCTTCCTGCGCATGCGCCAGGGGCCCAACGCCTACATCGACCCGGGCGCGGCCACCTGCGCGCCGCTGTCGAATCTGTTCGGTGGCAGCACCGTGTACGCGCACCGCGACATTTCCGGCGGTGGCTACTACTGCGGCACCCCCGACAACGTCGGCACCGCGTCGCTGTACAACGCCAGCCAGGACGTCAACGCGACCACCTTCCTGCGCTATCACCTCAGCCCGGATACCGAGTTGTACTCGGACATCCTGTTCGGCTTCAGCCGGCCGACCTACAGCGGTGGCAGCCCGTTCTGGAACAAGACCTTCTACAACCGCACCAGTGGCCAGTACGAGCAGTGGCAGCGCATCTACGCGCCCGAGGAAGTCGGCCTGGATGCCAAGGACCAGCGCGTCTACACGCGATCGCTGAACGTCACCGCCGGCGTGCGTGGCGTGCTGGGCAGCTTCGACTACGACGTCTACGTCAACCGTTCCAGCACCGATGTCACCCGCAAATCCACCGACTTCCTCGCCCGGAACGGCGTGGACGATTACTACCTGGGGCCGATGCTGGGCATGCAGGATGGCTACGAGGTCTACGCCCCGGACCTGTCGCGCCTGTACCAGCCGATCACCCGCGACCAGTACGACAGCTTCAGCGGCCTCAACCGTGCTGCATCCAGCGCGTCGCGCACAGCAGTGACGGCACTGCTGACCCATCGTTCGCTGTTTGCCCTGCCGGCCGGCGACGTCGGTTTCGCGCTGATCGCCCAGGGCCAGCGCGAGAAATTCTTCAACCAGTCGGCCGATCCCGATGCCGGTGTGCTGTTCCGCGGGCAGACCGCCGGCACCTCGGCGCAGGGCCAGCGGGATCTGTACGCGCTGGGTGCGGAACTGCAGGTGCCGATCATCGATACCTTCAGCGCCAACCTGTCCGGCCGCTACGACAAGTACGCCCTGCAGGGCGGTGGCGGCAACGGCAAGGCGACCTGGAAGCTTGGCCTGGAGTACCGGCCGATCGAATCGCTGCTGCTGCGTGGCAGCTACGCCACTGCGTTCCGTTCGCCGGACATGTTCTACCTGTTTTCCCGCGAGAGCAGCGGCTATACCACCAACACCGACCTCTACCAGTGCCGGCAGGCCGGTTACACCTCCGACAACTTCGATGACTGCGAGCAGTCCGGGTTGGCGGTGCTGTCTTCCAGTACCGGCAACCGCGATCTGAAGGACATCACTGCACGCACGTTCACCTATGGTGCGGTGTGGTCGACACTGGACAACGCGCTGACGTTGTCGGTGGACTACAACTCGGTGGTGATCGAGAACGAAGTGCGCATCCTCGGTACCGACAGCATCCTCGACACCGAGGCCAACTGCCGGCTGGGCGTATCGGAGAACGGGCAGACCCGCTTCGACATCACCTCGCCCACCTGCCAGCAGGTCCTGGGCCAGGTGCAGCGCAAGCCGGCCACCGATCCGCTCAACCCCAACGGTGTGGACAAGGTGTTCTCCTACCCGATCAACATCGCCAGCCAACGCCAGACCGGTGTGCAGGCAGCGCTGGACTATCGCTGGGGTACCTCCTCGGTGGGAGATTTCACGGTCAACGCGGGCTACTACCGCCCGCTCAAGCACACCACCCAGGACAAGGAAGGCGACCCGGTCTACGACCAGTTGTGCTGCGGCAATTCCAATGAACTGCAGTACCGGGCCACGCTGGGCGTGAACTGGAAGCGCGGGCCGTTCAGCGCCAGTGCGTTCGGCGTGCGCAACGCGCCCACCTGGGACAGCCGTGGCGAGCAGCGCAACATCGGGCCATGGACCACCTGGAACGCCACGGTCGGCTACCGCATCAATGACCTGGCCAGCCTGCTGCTGACGGTCAACAACCTGACCGACGAGATGCCGCCGATCGACCGCAGCAACGGCAACTGGCCGTACTACGACCAGGGCATCTACAACGCCTATGGCCGCTCGGCCTTCCTGGAGCTGTCGCTGGACTTCCAGTAGGCCGGGCGCTGGCAGGTCCCGGCTGTCAGGGGGCGGGGGCCAGGAAAGGACAGGGGCGGCCGGGTCGCCGCCCCAGGTGCTAGAATCGCAGGCCTCGCAATCCGTTCATCGACATCCGCCATGAGCCATACCGCCACCGCGCCCGCCAACGCCGAGAAGCGCTACACCGTGCACCGCAGCGACCTGCCGCTGAGCTGCCCGACCCCGGAGATGGCGCTGTGGAACTCGCATCCGCGGGTCTACCTGGCGATCGAAGACGAACCCAACGGTGCAGCGCAGTGCCCGTACTGCGGTTCCGTGTTCGTACTGGCTGACTGAACGGCCTTCACCGATGCGTCGACTGACCGTGGTGCAGTTGCTGCCGGCGCTGCACTCCGGCGGCGTCGAGCGCTCGACCCTGGAAATCGCGTCGGCACTGGTGGCAGCCGGCCATCGCGCGCTGGTGGTGTCGGCCGGTGGCCGCCTCGTTGAACCGCTGCTGGCCAGCGGTGCCGAGCATCTCACCCTCGATATCGGCCGCAAGTCGCTGCTGACCCTGCGTCATCTGCCGACCCTGCGTCGCCTGTTCGCCGAGGTCGGCGCCGATATCGTGCACGCCCGCTCGCGCCTGCCCGCGTGGCTGGGGCTGTATGCGATCCGGGCGATGCCGCAGGCGCAGCGGCCGCACTGGGTAACCACCGTGCACGGGCTGAACTCGCCCAGCCGCTACAGCGCGGTGATGACCAGCGGCGAGCGCGTGATCTGTGTCTCCAACAGCGTGCGCGAATACGTGCAGCGCCACTATCCGACCGTGCCGGAGGACCACCTGCGGGTGATCCCGCGTGGTGTCGATGTCAGTCAGTTCCCGCGGGTGGCGCGCGGTGATCGCCGGCCGCGCCTGTCGCTGGTGGCGGACTACCCGTGGCTGGCCGGGGTGGACGGGCCGCTTCTGCTGCTGCCGGGCCGTGGCACGCGCCTGAAGGGGCACGCGCATGCGCTGCAGCTGCTGGCCGACGTCCGCGCTGCCGGCGTGCCGGCGCAGCTGTGGATGCTGGGCACCGACGAGCCGGGGCGCGAAGCCTATGTGGCCGACCTGCGCCGCCAGGCCGCCACGCTCGGCATCGCAGACGCGGTCCACATCAGCACGCCGACCGCCCGCATTGCCCAGGCCTATGCCGCCAGCGATCTGGTGCTGCAGCTGTCCGACAAGCCCGAAGCCTTCGGCCGTACCGTGGTGGAAGCACTGTCGGTGGGCCGACCGGTGCTCGGCTGGAACCACGGTGGGGTGGGCGAACTGCTGCAGCAGCTCCAGCCCACCGGTGCGGTGCCGCTGGGAGATGCGCAGGCACTGGGTGAACGTGCGCTGGCCCTTCTGGCGCAGCCGCCATCGTTGCCGGGCCGTATCCCGTTTACCCTGCAGGCCATGCAGCGCGATACCCTCCGTCTCTATGCCGACCTCGCAGGCTGACACCGCAGCCGTCCTGCGCGATGAACGCGCCGGGCGCTGGGCGCCCTGGTGGGTGCTTGCCTACGTGGCGTTGTGGCCGCTGCCAGGCATCGCCGAGACCGTCCTGGGCCTGGGCGCGATCTATGCCGCAGTGCGCATGGTCATCCGCCGCCTGCAGCGCCGGCCGCATCTGCTGAGCCCGGCGGCCTGGGCGCTGACCTCGATCCTGTTCCTCGGCTACTGGTTGCCGCAGGCATTTTCCGCATTCGATGCGATCGACCCGTCGGCCTCGTGGACCAAGGCGGCAGCAGGCCTGCGCTACCTGCCCTTCATGTGGCTGGTAGCGATCGCAGTGGCCACGCCGGAGCGGCGCAGACTCACCCTGGGTGGACTGGCGGTGATCACCGGCGCCTGGACGCTGGATGCGCTGGTACAGGCGGTGGCCGGCACCAGCCCATGGTTCTGGTCGCTGGAGCAGCTCAAACTGGCAATCAGCGGGCGTGCGCTGTGCCCGGCCGATGAAGCGGCGTTGGCCGACCGGCTCAGTGGCGTACTGGGCCCGTGCAACCTGAAATTCGGCCAGGTGCTGGCCAGCCTGTCGCCGTTCCTGCTGCTGCCGCTGGCGCGCCGCTTCGGTGCTGCCGGCTGGCTGCTGGCCGCTGCGGCCCTCGGCAGTGTGTTGCTGCTGGCCGGCTCACGCGCCTCGTGGATCACCTTCGCGCTCGTGCTGGCCTACAGCGGCATGCGCCAGTTCGGCTGGAAGCGGCTGGCGCTGTTGGCGATGGTCGGGGTCCTGGGGGCCGGGGTCCTGGTTGCCAGCGTGCCGCAGCTGCGCGAGCGCGTGCTGCGCACGACGATGGCCTGGGAGGGGGACGAGACGGGCGTCGACCAGGCGTTGTCCGGGCGTGCGCGGATCTGGAGCGCAGCGGCCTGCATGATCGAAGCACATCCGATCAACGGTGTCGGCGCGCGTGGCTTCCGCGACGCGTATCCCGCCTGCGTCGCAGGGGAGGGAACCGCGGTGTGGGGCGCGGAACCGGCCCTGCACGCGCACCAGATCGTGCTGGAGATCGTGGCCGAGACCGGCGTGCTGGGCCTGCTGTTGTGGCTGGCCGCCGTGGCACAGGCCTGGCGGGCGTGGCGCTTCGCACCGACCGCGGCCCGCGAGCGGGCGCGGCCGGCGATGTTGGCGCTGGCAGTCACCGTGTTCCCGCTCAACACCCACCTGGCGTTCTACTCTGCGTTCTGGGGTGGGCTGACCGTGCTGCTGGCGGCGCTGTTCGCCGGCAGCCTGCTGGCGCGTGACGCGGATGACTCACCACGCGCGATGGAAACGGGCAGGTAATCCGGGCGGATCGAGGCGTGCCTGGGTCTACTTGTAGAAGTCGCTGCGCCCGCCGGGCTGGCGCTTGAAGCGGCGATGGATCCACAGGTACTGGTCAGGGGCTTCGCGCACCATCTCTTCGATCGCCTGGTTGACGCGCGCGGTATCGGCTTCCACATCCTCGCTCGGGAAGTTCTCCAGCGGCGCGCCGATCTTCAGGAAGTACTTCCCGCCTTCGCGGCGGTGGAAGTACGGAATGACCGCGCAACCGGTCATCCGCGCCAGCTGGTGGGTGGCGGTGATGGTGGCGGCGGTGTGGCCGAAGAACGGAACGAACACGGTGTCCTTGCCACGCATGTCCTGGTCGGGGGCATACCAGAGGAAGCCGCCCTTCTTCAGGTGGCGCACGGTGGCGCGGATGTCCTCGTTGGCGAACATCGCCTTGGCATAGCGCAGGCGGCCGAACTTCACCGCCCACTCGTACACCGGATTCTTGTGTTTACGGTACATGCCGGACAGGTCGACGTAGTCGCACAGCAGGCGGCCGCACATCTCCAGGGTCATGAAGTGCCCGGACACCAGCAGCACGCCGCGACCCTCGGCCTGCATCTGCCGCAGGTGCTCCAGCCCTTCGATCTGCACCTGCGGGCGGATGCTGTCGATGCTGCCCCACCAGGCACGGATGCACTCGAACACGCCCACGCCCAGGGCATCGAAGCTGTCGCGAACCAACCGCTTGCGCCAGGCAACGTCCTTTTCCGGGAAACACAGTGCGAGATTGACCTCGGCTGCACGGCGACGGCTGCCGGCCAGGCGCCAGGCGATCGACCCCACCCCGCGACCGAGGGCGCGCTGCAGCATCCACGGCAGGCGGGCGATGGCGAAAGCGCCGTACATGGCGGCGAACATCGGCCAGTTGCGGGGATCGCGCAGTGACGGGCGGACGGCAGTGGAGGCATCGGACATGGCGCCATTCTAGCAATCCGGCTGCGTGTCTTTCCCGGGGGTGTCCCGTATCCTTGCCGCATGCGCAAAGACCCTGTCGAATGGATCCTGCGCGGCCTGTATTCGGTCGTGCTCTACATCCTGCTGCCGATCACCGTGTACCACCTGGTCTGGCGCGGCTTCCGGGTCCGTGAGTATTTCCGCCGCTGGGACGAGCGCTACGCCTCCTATCCCCAGCCCAGCGGCCAGCCACGGGTCTGGCTGCATGCGGTCTCGGTGGGCGAGGTCAACGCCGCCGCGCCGCTGGTCAACGCCCTGCGCCAGCAGCGCCCGGATATCCGCTGGGTCATCACCACCATCACCCCCACCGGCTCCGAGCGCGTGCGCGCGCTGTGGGGCGATGCGCTGGACCACGTCTACCTGCCGTATGACGTGCCCGGCAGCGTCAACCGTTTCCTCGGCCACTTCCAGCCCAGCCTGGCGCTGATCCTGGAAACCGAGCTGTGGCCGAACATGCTGTTCGGCTGCCGTGACCGCGACATTCCGGTCTACATCCTCAATGCCCGCCTGTCGGCCCGCTCGCTGCGTGGCTACCGGCTGCTGGCCGCGCTGATCCGCCGCGCGCTGCGCACGGTGACGTGCGTGGCAGCCCAGTCGCAGGACGACGCAGAGCGCTTCGTGCAGCTGGGGGCGGCGCCTGACCAGGTGCAGGCACTGGGCAACCTCAAATTCGACATCGCCACGCCGGACGTGCAGGCCTTCGTCGAACAGTTCCACGCACGGGTGCCGGACACGCGACCGGTCTGGATCGCGGCCAGTACCCATGATGGCGAAGAGCAGGCGGTGATCGAACTGCACCGGCGCCTGCGCCAGCACCATCCGGACCTGCTGCTGCTGTGGGCACCCCGGCATCCCGAGCGCTTCCCGAAGGTGGAGGCGCTGGCGCGCGAGCAGGGCTGGAACGTGGCGACCCGCCGTGCGCAGCAGTGGCCGTCCGCCGATACCGATGCCTTCATCATCGACACCCTCGGCGAACTGATGCCGTTCTATGGCTGTGCGCAGGTCGCTTTCGTCGGCGGCAGCCTGCAGCCGATCGGTGGCCACAACCTGCTGGAGCCGGCGGCGATGGGCACTGCCGCGGTGACCGGTCCGCACCTGCACAATTTCTCGGAGATCTCGCGGCGCATGCGCGAGGCCGGTGCGCTGTTGATCGGCGAAGACGTGCAGGCGGTCGGCGGTCTGCTGCAGCACCTGCTGGAGGATCCGCAGGCCCGCGAGGACATGGCGCACGCTGGATGCACGCTGGTCAGCAATGGGCGCGGCGCGCTGCAGCGGACGCTGGCGCTGGTGGCCCCGCACCTGCCACCGCCCCGCGGCTGAGCCGCACGCGGCGCGCTTGCCGCCGTACTGTCGCGATCAACTGGATTAAGCCTGCTTGACGGCCATCGTTCTGTCGTCGCAGGACCGATTGCCGACGCCGCAACGTGCCTCGGATCACACCTCGCGGCATGCAGATGCAAATTGACTATCGATTGCCAACACAGGCTGCCAGCCTGATGTCGACCGTGCTTGGACGGCATCAAGGGAGCTTGAGATGAGCGGCAGCGATGGCCATCGGCTTGGAATGGATCATCTGGGCGTGATCCTGATGACGTTGCTGCTCGGTGGCAGTGTCATCGCACGGGTCGGTCAGTACACGGCGGCGCAGGCGGGGCCGGCCGTCGTTCTCAGTCTGCTGCTCGCAGCCCTCGGTGCGGCGCTGGTGCTGGCACGCCTGTACAGGGTGGTGACGCAGGCGGATATGGCCGATGGCCTGGATGGCCTGCATGGCCTGCTGGTGGCCGGCTGGGGGCGGTGGATTGCCCGCGTGCTGTGCCTGGCGTTGTTGCTGGAGTGCACGGCGACGCTGGCGGGTGCGGCGCAGTCCGGGGCTGGCCATCTGCATGCGGCACTGGCGGCGGCGAGCGCATCCAGCGCCGGTACGCTGCCGGTGCAGGTGACGGCCGCTGCAGGCCTGCTGCTGTTGGGAGCCGCCGCGCTGATGCGACCGTCGCGCACCGTGCTGCTGGTGTGCGCGCTGTTGACCGTGAAGATCGGCATCGGCGTGCTGCTGCTGGCGCTGGCGGCCCGGTATGTGCACTACGCGCACTGGATCCCATGGGTTCCCCCCGCCACTGCACCGTATCGCTTCGGCCTGGGAGGTGTGCTCGCCGCGGCTGTGCCGCTGCTGGGCATCTTTGCCAGCGCCGGCCTGGCACTGGGCGTTCCCGGGTTGCCTGTTGGCGGGCTGGCGCGACGCCCACTGACGATGCTCATGGTGCTCGTCGCGGCGACGCTGATGCTGATCGCACTGGCCGCACTGCAGGCGGGCCTGGTCGACTATCCAGCGCTGGCCAGCAGCCGGCCCTTGACGGTCGCGCTGCGAAGCCATCCCCAATTGTCCTGGATGTTGCCGTGGCTGCCGCTGGCAGGGTATGCAGGGTTGGCGGCGCTGCAGCTGGTGCTGCTGATGCTGGCGGCACGGCTGGCGCTGCCGCTGTGGCCGCTTGGAAACGAGGGCGACCCACCGGCGGCGTGCGTGGCGACCGTGGCGATCATCCTGTTGGCGACCCTGCTGGCGCTGTGGCTGCCGGCCGGCGTCTTGCCGACGATGCCGGGGCCGGTGGCACTGCTGGTGGTGGCCGCGTTGTGCCTGGGGGGACTCCAGCGGCGCAGCGAGGTGACGCGCTCGCCTGCCGACGCCGTGCTGGGCATGGTGGCAGCGGCGTTGTGCCTGCTGCCGCTCCTGCGCTAGATCCCATCGCGGCTGCACAAACAGAAAAGCCACCCGGTCGGGTGGCTTTCCGTCAACACAGGCGACGACGACTTACTGCGTGGTCGTGGCGGGGTTGCCCGCGTCCTGGGTCAGCAGGCGATTGATGTCCTGCAGTTCGGCCACGTCCAGCGCGCCCAGCGACTGGCTCAGCAGCAGGCGGTTCTGCAGGAAGGTGTAGCGGGCCTGCGCATAGTCCAGCTGTGCCGAGAACAGGATGCGCTGGTTCTGGATCACGTCCAGCACCGTACGGGTACCCACTTCCAGGCCGACCTGCGAGGCGTCGTACGCGCTCTGTGCCGAGACGACGGCCAGGCGGCGCGCTTCCACCTCGCTGATGCCCTGCACCAGGGTCTGGTAGGCATTGCGGGTGTTGCGATCCAGCGCGCGCTTCTGCTGCTCGTAGCCATCCTGGGCGATGTCACGCTGGGCCAGCGCCTGGCGCACGCCGGACTGGGTGGCGCCGCCGGCGAAGATGGGCACGCTGAGGGTCAGGCCGATGCTGTTGGTGCGCGCATCCGGGGACAGCGAACCCGAACCGGTGCTGTCGCCCCAGGTCGCGGTCTTGCCCCAACTGCCGCCCAGCGACAGCGTCGGGTAGTGGGCGCCACGGGCGGCCTGCACGCCGGCCTCGGCCGCGCTGACCTTCAGCTCCTGCGCCTTCAGCGACGGGTTCTGGCTGGTCGCCTGCTGCACCAGTTCATCGATGTTGCCGCGGTTGGCCGGCACTTCGGGACGGAAGTCGGCCGGCAGCCCCTTGAGGTTCAGCACCGGCTGGCCGGTAAGTTCGGTCAGCGCCTGGTAGTTATCGGCCAGGGTGTTCTGCGCGACGATGGTGTTGGCGCGCGCCTGGTCATACTGCGCGCGCGCTTCGTGCACGTCGGTGATCGGCGCCAGGCCCACTTCCAGGCGCTTGTCGGCGAAGTCGAACTGCTTCTTCGCGGCCGCTTCGTTGGTCTGTGCGGCATTCAGCGATTCGATCGCCACCAGCACGTTGAAGTAGGCCGCCGAGGTGCGGACGATCAGGCTGTCGTTGGCCGAATCCAGGGTGAAGTCAGCCGCCTTGCTCAGTTCGCGCTGCGAGCGCAGGTTGTTGATCTGCGTCCAGTTGAACAGGGTCTGCGAACCGTCGATCGTGTAGTTGCGGCGCTTGCTGCTGACCGTGCCGGTATTGGCATCGGCGTTGGCTTCGCTGCGTGTGCGGTTCAGCGTGGCCTGGCCGTTGATCTGCGGAAGCAGGGCAGCGCGCGCCTGCACGGCGCCTTCCTTGTCGTACAGCCGGGTGGATTCGGCGGCCGACAGCTGCGGATCGCCGTTGCGCGCCATCTCGTAGACCTGCAACAGGTCAGCGGCATGGGCAGACAACGGCAGCAGGGCAGTGGCCAGCGCAACAGCGAGGGATCGGCGGATCATTGCGGCTTCCTTGGACTCAGAGGTGGAACTGGGGTGCCGGGGCGGCACCGCGCAGGTAATCGATATCGGTCTCGAACAGGGATTCGGTGCTGCCATCGGCCTTGATCAGAAGCGCTTCCATCGCCGGCGAACGGCCCTGGATCACGAACAGGCGACCACCCGGACGCAGCCACGAGGCGAACTGTGACGGCACCACGTTGACAGCACCAGTGACACAGATCACGTCAAAGCGACGTTCGGTCTGCCACGCCAGCGCGTCAGCCACTTCCACACGGACGTTGGTACCCAGGCCGGAGGCATCCAGCCGCGCACGCGCGGCGGTCGCCAGTTCCGGGTCGATCTCCAGGCTCAGCACGTCGCGCGCCAGCGCGCCGATGCAGGCGGCCAGGAAGCCGCTGCCCGTGCCGATCTCCAGCACTTCGTCACCCGGTTGCAGGTCCAGCGCCTGCAGGGTACGGCCCTCGATGACGGGCTTCATCATCTTCTGGCCATTGCCGATCGGCAGTTCAACATCGGCGTAGGCCAGTGCCCGGTGCGCGTCGGCGACAAAGGCCTCGCGCGGCAGGCGGGCCAGGACGTCGAGCACCTTGATGTCCAGCACGTCCCAGGGACGGATCTGCTGTTCCACCATCAGTTCGCGGGCGTGGGCGTAATCAATCGTCATGAGGTTCAAATCCAGCGCAGTGGGCCGGCCATTTTACCGGTGCCGGAGGCCGGCGGCGCGCCCAGAGCATCCGCTGCCGGGGGGCCGGGGTCGCAGTGCCGGAAGTCATCGCGACCACCGGTTCGTTCAGCTTTGCCGTTTCAGCCGGTTCCGGCTCCTCCGGGCGCATAGGCGCGCAGGAAGAAGTCGACGCTGGCCGCCACGTGGGTGACAGGATCGATCTCCACCGATGACAGTGGCATGCCGCACATCATATGCATGTGCACTTCACCCTTGACCAGGGTCAGGAACTGCTGCCCGGCCAGGTGATGGTCGGGAATCTGCAGCTCGCCCCGCTCGCTGCGCGAGCGCAGGAAGTCGGCCAGCGCCTCGCAGGTGCGCTCGGGCCCGGCCTGCCAGAACAGCTCACGCAGGCGTTCGTCGGTCTCCGGGGCCATCATCACCCGTTGGATCGAGATCGCCGCGTCGGAGGTGATCAGCTTGAAGAAGGCCAGGCCGATCCCGATCAGCTGGTCTCGCAGTGGCCCTTCGGCGTCGGCCACGAACAGCGCATCCGGCAGCATCTCGATGCATTTGGACTGCACGGCCTCGGAGAACAGGGTCTCCTTGTCGCCGAAATGGCTGTACACCGTCAGCTTCGACACGCCCGCCTGGGCAGCGATGCTGTCCATGCTCACACCGGTATAGCCCTGTTCGATGAACAGGGTCTTGGCCGCCTCGAGGATCGCCGCGCGCTTGCCAAGATCCTTGGGACGCCCGGGTCCGGCGGCCTTGGCAGCAGGCTTGGCCGACGGCTTGCGGGAAGTGGAAGAACTCATTGCGGTAATACTAGACCAAGCGGTTCGATATTTATACTATACCGGCCAGTTTACTAAATTGGGCCGGACGTTGCGGCTCCCCTGCTGAACTCAGTGTTGTCAGGACGTTGACCGATGAAGATCGTGCGCTGGATGGGCGGTATCGTGTGGGTGGCTGCGTTGGCAGCCTGTTCGGGACAGGAGCAGGCGCCACCGGCGGCCGTGCCGGTGCTGGTGGTGCATCCCGGCGAGCAGGTCGGGCAGGCGCCGGCGGCGTTTCCCGGTACGGTCCGGGCACGCCGGGAGAGCCCGCTGTCGTTCCGCGTCGGCGGCAACCTGGTCAAGCGCCACGTGGACGCCGGCCAACGGGTGAAGAAGGGGGACGTGCTGGCCGAGCTGGATGTCGCCGACTTCGCCCTGCAGGCGCGTGCCTCGCAGGCGCAGCTGGCTGCGGCCGAAGCCGATCTGGTACGTGCCCGCGACGATCTCAAGCGCTACCAGGTGCTGGCCGACCAGCAGCTGGTCAGTCGCTCGCAGCTGGATCAGCAGTCTGCCGCGTTCAAGGCCGCGCAGGGCCAGGCCAACGCGGCCCGGGCCAACCTGGACGTGCTGCGCAACCAGGCCGGCTACGCCCAGCTGCGTGCGCCGGCCGATGGTGTGATCGCCAGCCGTGAGGCGGAAGCCGGGCAGGTGGTGGCCGCGGGCCAGACCATCTTCAACCTGGCCGCAGACGGTGGCCGCGAAGTGCTGATCGACCTGCCGGAAGCCACCATCCGCGACTACGCGGTAGGCCAGCCGGTGGAAGTGGAGTTGTGGAACCGCCCGGGGCAGCGCCTGCCCGGCACGATCCGCGAGATCGCCGCCGCCGCCGATCCGCAGGCGCGGACCTACGCAACCCGGGTCAGCCTGCCCGCCGATGCACTGGCCGATGTCGAGCTGGGGCAGAGCGCGCGCGTGTTCAGCAGCGCCGGCCGCCACGGCACCCTGCAGCTGCCGATGGCCGCTCTCCAGCGCGGTGCAGGTGGCGCAACCAGTGTGTGGGTGGTGGACCCGGCCAGCAGCACGTTGAAATCGGTCACCGTCAGCACGGGCGCCTATGGCATCGACGCCGTGCCGGTGCTGTCCGGCGTGGACGCCGACGACTGGGTGGTGGCTGCGGGCGGCCATCTGCTGCGATCCGGCCAGCAGGTCGTGGCGGTGGACCGGCAGAATCGCCCGGTGCTGAAGCCCGCAGCGCCGGCTGCCGCACCGAAGGCGAAGGAGTAAGCCTGTGCGCCGTTTCAATCTATCCGAATGGGCGCTGGGCAACCGCGCGCTGGTGCTGTTCGCCATGCTCGCCTTCGCCCTCATCGGCGCCTGGTCGTACAAGCATCTGGGCCAGTCCGAGGATCCGCCGTTCACCTTCAAGGTGATGGTGGTACGCACGATGTGGCCGGGCGCGACCGCCGAGCAGGTCTCGCGCCAGGTGACCGAGCCGATCGAGAAGGCGCTGCTCAACACCGGGCAGTACGAGTTCATCCGCTCCTACTCGCGCCCGGGCGAGTCGCAGGTGATCTTCGCGGCCAAGGACAGCCTGCGCTCCAAGGCCATTCCGGACCTGTGGTACCAGGTGCGCAAACGCGTGGGCGACATCAAGCCGAACCTGCCGCGCGAAATCGTCGGTCCGTTCTTCAACGATGAGTTCGGCGACACCTTCGGCAACATCTACGCGCTGACCGGGCAGGGCTTCGACTACGCCGTGATGCGTGACTACGCCGATCGCATCCAGCTGGAACTGCAGCGGGTGCCGGACGTGGGCAAGATCGAGCTGCAGGGCCTGCAGGACGAGAAGGTCTGGATCGAGCTGTCCAACACCAAGCTGGCCACGCTGGGCGTGTCGCTGCAGCAGGTGCAGCAGGCGCTGGCCGACCAGAACGCGATCAGCGCCACCAGCTTCTTCGAGACCCCGACCGATCGCGTGCAGCTGCGCGTGACCGGCCAGTTCCAGAGCATCGATGACATCCGTCGCTTCCCGATCCAGGCCGGCGACCGCACGGTGCACCTGGGCGATATCGCCGAGATCAAGCGCGGCTTCGCCGATCCGGCGTCGCCGAAGATGCGCTTCATGGGTGAGGATGCGATCGGCATTGCGGTCGCGATGAAGGACGGTGGCGACATCCTGAAGCTGGGCTCCACGCTGGATGCCGAGTTCGAGCGCCTGCAGAAGACGCTGCCGGCGGGCATGCACCTGCGCAAGGTCTCCGACCAGCCGCATGCGGTGGAAGAGTCGGTGGGTGAGTTCGTGCAGGTGCTGACCGAAGCGGTGGTGATCGTGCTGCTGGTGAGCTTCTTCTCGCTGGGCCTGCGCACGGGCCTGGTGGTGGGCGTGACCATTCCGCTGGTGCTGGCGATGACCTTCTTCGTCATGCACTACTTCGATATCGGCCTGCACAAGATCTCGCTGGGCGCGCTGGTGCTGGCGCTGGGCCTGCTGGTTGACGATGCGATCATCGCGGTGGAGATGATGGCCACCAAGATGGAACAGGGCTACGACCGCCTGCGCGCGGCCAGCTTCGCCTGGGAATCCACGGCGTTCCCGATGCTGACCGGTACGCTGATCACGGCGGCAGGTTTCCTGCCGATCGCCACGGCGGCGTCAAGCACCGGTGAGTACACCCGTTCGCTGTTCCAGGTGGTGACCATCGCACTGGTGGTGTCATGGATTGCGGCGGTGCTGTTCATTCCGTACCTGGGTGACAAGATGCTGCCGGATCTGTTCAATCCGCAGCTGCCCAAGCCGGACAGCCTGGCCGGTCGCTGGCGTGCGAAGCGCTTGGCCTGGGCCGATCGCCATCCGGCGCTGCTGCGCTGGGTCGCACCGAAGGAGCATGCACACGACCATGATCCGTACCAGCGGCCGTTCTACACGCGTTTCCGCCGTTTCCTGGACATGTGCCTGCGCCACCGCTGGTGGGTGATCGCAGCAACGGTGGCCCTGTTCGTGTTCTCGCTGCTGATGTTCCGCTTCGTGCCGCAGCAGTTCTTCCCGGATTCGACCCGCCCGGAACTGATGGTGGATATCGAACTGGCTGAAGGCGCGTCGCTGCAGGCCACGCAGGCGCAGGCCAGCAAGCTGGAAAAGCTGCTGAAGGGCCGTGAGGGCATCGCCAACTACGTGGCCTATGTGGGTACCGGTTCGCCGCGCTTCTACCTGCCGCTGGACCAGCAGCTGCCGGCGACCAACTTCTCGCAGTTCGTGGTGCTCACCGAAGACGCCAAGGCGCGCGAGGCCACGCGCGACTGGCTGCTGAAGGACGTGATCCCGCAGTTCCCGGATGTGCAGATGCGCGTGACGCGGCTGGAGAACGGTCCGCCGGTGGGCTACCCGGTGCAGCTGCGGATCTCCGGCGAGCACATCGAGCAGGTGCAGGCGATCGCACGCCAGGTACAGGACAAGGTGCGGGAGAACCCGCATGTGATGAACGTGAACCTGGACTGGAGCGAGCCGAGCAAGGTCGTGCGGCTGGTGCTGGACCAGGACCGTGCGCGCGCGCTGGGCGTGAGCAGTGCGCAGGTGAGCCAGCTGCTGGGCACTTCGCTGTCGGGCATGAGCGTGAGCACCTATCGCGAGGGCAATCGCCTGATCGAGATGCTGCTGCGGGGTCCGGAGAACGAGCGCGTGCAGCTGGGCATGCTGGGCAGCCTGGCCATTCCCACCGCCAATCGCCCGTCGGTGACGCTCTCGCAGGTGGCGCGCCTGGAGTACGTGTTCGAGGACGGCATCATCTGGCATCGCAACCGCCTGCCGACCGTGACCGTGCGTGCCGATATCAGTGACGGCAGCCAGGCGCTGGACGTGGTGCAGCAGATCCTGCCGACGCTGGATGGCATCCGCGCTGCACTGCCGAGCGGTTACCTGCTGGAAACCGGCGGAACGGTGGAGGATTCGGCACGTGGCCAGGACTCGATCAAGGCAGGCATGCCGTTGTTCCTGATCGTGGTCGCAACGCTGCTGATGCTGCAGCTGCGCAGCTTCTCGCGTGCCGCGATGGTGCTGGTGACGGCACCGCTGGGCATCATCGGCGCGACCTTGTTCCTGCTGCTGTTCCGTGCACCGTTCGGGTTCGTGGCGCTGCTGGGCACGATCGCGCTGGCCGGCATGATCATGCGCAACTCGGTGATCCTGATCGACCAGATCCAGCAGGACATCGATGCCGGGCATGATCGCTGGCATGCGATCATCGACGCGACGGTACGGCGTTTCCGCCCGATCGTGCTGACCGCCCTGGCGGCGGTGCTGGCGATGATTCCGCTGTCGCGCAGCGCGTTCTATGGCTCGATGGCGATCTCGATCATGGGCGGGTTGATCGTGGGTACCGTGCTGACCCTGGTGTTCCTGCCGGCGCTGTATGCGGCGTGGTTCCGGGTGAAGCCGGATGAATCCGGGGCGTAATGCCCCCGGGTTCCAGGACCACCGCCTCTGGCAGGTGCCAACCCTGGTTGGCACGGCTCTGCTCGCGGGATCTGCTTTCTGTAGAGCCGAGCCATGCTCGGCTGCTCTTTGCGCGATGATGGGATGAGTCGAGCATGGCTCGACTCTACAGAAGCATCCACGCATGGCGTGGATCTACTGCAGTTGCAGGCCGCTCCGCAGCAGTGGCACCAGCCACTCCAGGAATACGTGCACGCGCTGTGCCCGATGCTGCCGATGCGGTTGCAGCAGGGTCACCGGCAACGGTTGTGCGACGTGCCGTGGCATCACTTCCACCAACGTGCCGGACTGCAGCTCGTCCTGCACGTCATAGCGCGGAATCTGCAGCAGTCCCAGTCCGGCCACGCAGCAGGCGATCGAGGCTTCGGCGCTGTTCACCCGCACCCAACCCTGCATGGGCAGCGTGCGCAGCTGGGTTCCGTCCTGCCATTCCCACGGTTCCACCCGCGCGGTCGTCGGCGAGGCGTAGTTCACCGCCCGGTGCTGCTGCAGGTCCGTCGGTTGCTGCGGGACGCCGTACGCGCGCAGGTAGGACGGCGCGGCCACGTTGACGAAGTCCAGCGTGCCCAGCGTGCGCGAAACCAGGCTGGAATCGCCCAGCTGGCCGACCCTCAACACCGCATCGCAGCCTTCCTCGATCAGATTCACTGCGCGGTCGGTCATGCCCAGATCCACCTCCACCTGTGGGTAACGGGCGAAGAAGTCAGGCAGCGCTGGTGCCACGATGCGCCTGCCGATGCGGCTGGGTACGTCGATCCTCAGCAGGCCGACCGGCTGCGCGTCCTCCTGGCGGAACAGCGATTCGGCATCTTCGACCTCGGCGATCAGGCGCAGGCAGCGGGCGTGGAACACATCGCCATCGTGGGTGGTGGAGACGCGTCGCGTCGAGCGTTGCAACAGGCGCGTACCCAGCCGCTGCTCCAGTTCGGCGACCGCCGCCGATACCGTGGAACGGGGCAGTCCGAGCTGATCGGCGGCGCGGGTGAAGCTGGCGCACTCCACCACCCGGCTGAAGATGCGGAAGCGGTCGATCCGATCCATTGTTCGCTCGATCTGGAAAGTTAAGTCAATGTTGCGGGCTTTATCCGCATTTTCCGCACGATATCGTCATCGGGGCAGGGTTGCCATCCCGGACAGCCCCACTCCGAGACCGAAGCCATGACCGACCACTCCCTCAAGGGCAAGACCGTGCTGATCGCAGGCGGTGCCAAGAACCTCGGTGGCCTGCTCGCCCGCGATTTCGCCGCCCACGGCGCCGGGGCCATCGTCATCCATTACAACAGCGATGCCAGCCAGGCCGACGCCGAAGCGACCGTCGCGGCGGTCCAGGCTGCGGGCAGCAAGGCCGTGGCCCTGCAGGGTGACCTGACCTCCGCTGCCGCCATGGAGCGCCTGTTCGCCGACGCTGTCGCAGCCGTCGGCCGTCCCGATGTCGCCATCAATACCGTCGGCAAGGTCCTGAAGAAGCCGCTGCTGGAGATCAGCGAAGCCGAGTACGACGAGATGAGCGCGGTGAATGCCAAGGCGGCGTTCTTCTTCCTCAAGGAGGCCGGCCGTCACGTCAATGATGGTGGCCGCATCTGCACCCTGGTGACGTCGCTGCTGGGCGCCTACACGCCGTTCTACTCCAGCTATGCAGGTACCAAGGCGCCGGTGGAGCACTTCACCCGCGCGGCATCGAAGGAGTTCGGCGAGCGGGGCATCTCGGTGACCGCGATCGGTCCCGGGCCGATGGACACGCCGTTCTTCTATCCTGCCGAGAGTGCCGATGCGCAGGCGTATCACAAGACCGCGGCGGCGCTGTCCGCGTTCACCCGCACCGGTCTGACCGACATTGCCGACATCGTGCCGTGGATCCGTTTCCTGGTTACCGACGGCTGGTGGATGACCGGGCAGACGGTGCTGGTCAACGGTGGCTACACCACCAAGTAACCGGGCCACGCTGGGCGCGGCTCCACCGCACTGCACCTGTGGCGCCGGGCCATGCCCGGCTCATGCAACAGCCATCGGGCATGGCTCGACGCTACAGGTGCCGCCCGGCGGGTCAGCCCAGCTTCGCCAGCACGGCGTCGGTCGCCGCCGCCGTGCTCACGGCCTGGCCCTTTGCAGCCAGATCAGCAGTGAACACGCCATCATCCAGCACCGCGTGCACGGCCGCCTCCACCGCCGCCGCTTCGGCATCCAGGCCCAGCGAGTGGCGCAGCAGCATGGCCGCGCTGAGGATCGTCGCGTAGGGGTTGGCGATGCCCTTGCCGGCGATGTCCGGTGCCGAACCGTGGATCGGCTCGTAGATGCCGACCGCACCCGGTTCTCCCAGCGATGCCGACGGCAGCAGGCCCAGCGAACCGGCCAGCATCGAGGCCTCGTCGGTGAGGATGTCGCCGAACATGTTTTCGGTCACGATCACGTCGTATTCGCGTGGCTTGGCCAGCAGGTGCATCGCCATCGAATCGACCAGCTGGTGTTCCAGCGCGACGTCCGGGAACTCCTCGCGGCCGATACGGGCGGCGACGTCACGCCACAGGCGGGACGTCTCCAGCACGTTGGCCTTGTCCACCGAGGTCACCTTGCCTCGGCGCTGCTGTGCCAGGCGGAACGCGCTGCGCAGCACGCGCTCGATTTCGGCCACGGTGTAGCGGCAGAGGTCGCTGGCGCTGTCGGCATCGCGGGTCTTGTCGCCGAAGTAGATGCCGCCGGTCAGTTCGCGTACCACCACGAAGTCCACGCCCTTGAGCAGTTCGGCCTTGATCGGCGATGCCCCCAGGGCGGCATCATGGGTACGCACCGGCCGCAGGTTGGCGTACAGGCCCAGCGCCTTGCGGATCGCCAGCAGGCCCTGCTCGGGGCGCACCTTGGCGTTCGGGTCGGACCACTTCGGTCCACCCACTGCACCCAGCAGCACGGCATTCGCGGCCTGGCATGCGGCGAGGGTGGCGGCGGGCAGGGGATCGCCATGGCGATCGATGGCGATGCCACCGATATCGTGCTCGCTGAACGTGAAGGTGTGGTTGAAGCGTTCGCCGATGGCTTTCAGGACCGCAACCGCAGCGGCGGCCACTTCCGGGCCGATGCCATCACCGGGGAGTACAACGATCTCAGCGTGCATGCTCACTCTCGTAACGTTCGATGTCAGGGACGCGGCCCAGCAGATAACCCAGTTGATCGACGCCTTCCAGCAGACAGGTCTGCGAGAAGCCATCCAGCGGGAAGGAGTAGACCCGGCCATCCGGCGTACGCAGCTCGCGTGCCGCCACGTCGATGGTCAGTTCGTCGTCGGGGCGCTGCATCAGCGCCTGAACGTCGGCTTCGTCCAGGACAATCGGCAGCAGGCCGTTCTTCAGTGAGTTGCCACGGAAGATGTCGGCGATCTCGCTGCTGACGATGGCGCGCAGGCCCAGGTCGGTCAGCGCCCACGGCGCGTGCTCGCGCGAGGAACCACAGCCGAAGTTGCGGCCCGCCAGCAGGATGCTGCGGCCGGCGTTGTGCGGCTGGTTGAAGGCGAAATCGGCCACCGGCGAACCGTCGGACTGCCAGCGCCAGTCATTGAACGCGTTGCGGCCCAGTCCGGCACGCTCGGTGGTGGACAGGAACCGGGCCGGAATGATCTGGTCGGTGTCGATGTTGGTCTGGCGCAGCACGACGCTGGACGAGGTCAAGGTGCGGAAACCGGCCATTACGCCACCTCCTGCGCGAACAGTTCGCGGGTATCGGCCACGTGGCCCTTCACCGCCGCCCAGGCGGCGCTCATCGGCGAGGCCAGCAGTGTGCGCGAGCCCGGCCCCTGGCGGCCCTCGAAATTGCGGTTGCTGGTACTCACTGCCAGTTGGCCGGGGGCGACCAGATCACCATTCATGGCGATGCACATCGAGCAGCCCGGCTCGCGCCATTCGGCACCGGCTGCACGCACGATCTCATCGATGCCCTCCGCTTCGGCCTGGCGCTTGACGATCTCCGAGCCCGGTACCACCAGCATGCGCACGCGCTCGGCGACGCGGCGGCCACGCAGCACCTGTGCCACTTCGCGCATGTCGCTGAGGCGGCCGTTGGTGCACGAACCGACGAACACGACATCGACCGGCGTGCCGGCCAGTGCCTGGCCGGCCTGGAAGTGCATGTAGTCCAGGCCCTTCTGCGCGGCGGCGTCGTTGGCCGCAGGAATCGGCACATCGACCGCGATGGCGGTGCCGGGATGCGTGCCCCAGGTCAAGGTCGGACGGATGTCGGCTGCATCGATGTGGACTTCGCTGTCGAAGCGCGCGCCTTCATCGCTGCGCAGTTCCTGCCAACGGGCCACGGCCGCCTCGAAATCGGCGCCCTTGGGGCCGCGTGGCGTGTTGGCGACGAAATCGAAGGTAACCTGGTCCGGAGCCACCATGCCCGCGCGCGCGCCGGCCTCGATGGACATGTTGCACAGGGTCATGCGCTGCTCCATGTCCATCGCTTCGATGGTGCTGCCACGGAACTCGATCACATGGCCGGTGCCGCCGTTGACGCCGATCACACCGATGATGTGCAGGACCACGTCCTTCGCGCCGACGCCCGGCGCCAGGGGGCCGTCGACCGTGATTGCCAGCGTCTTCGCCTTCCGCTGCAGCAGGCACTGTGTTGCCAGCACATGACCCACTTCGCTGGTGCCGATGCCGAAGGCCAGCGAGCCGAACGCACCATGCGTGGAGGTATGGCTGTCGCCGCAGACGATGGTCATGCCGGGCTGGGTGAAACCCTGCTCGGGCGCGATGACATGGACGATGCCTCGGTTGTCCGAGCTCATGTCGAACAGTTCGATGCCGTGCTCGCTGCAGTTGCGCGCAAGCGTGGCGACCTGCGCCTCGGAGGCGGCGCTGGCGTACGGCAGCCGGCCGTCGGCGGTGGCCGGCAGGGTCGGCGTGGAATGATCCATCGTCGCCTTGGTGCGGTCCGGCCGGCGTGGGCGGAGACCGCGTTCGCGCAGCTCGGTGAACGCCTGCGGCGAGGTCACCTCGTGGATCAGGTGCAGGTCGATGTACAGCACCGCAGGGGCGCTGTCGGATTCGGGAACGACCACGTGGGCGTCCCACAGTTTGTCGTACAGGGTGCGGGGTGCGGAGGTCATGCGGTTGCCTGGCAGAAGTACGATTGAACGAACATCGGGAAATAACGGGAAAGGGTCAAGTCAACGGCGGCGCGCGAGTACGCGCAGGCGCACGTAGTCAGCCAGCGGCTGGCCCGCCGCGTTGCGGGGCAGGTCGGCCAGCAGGGCCGCGGCGGCCTCGCGAACGGTGGCACGGGCCTCGACCGGCAGGTCGTCCAGCAGCGGTGCGGCGAACACCCGCAGCCATCCTGCCACGCCGGTCGGCAGTGCGGTGGGGCGCGGCAGGCATTCGATCAGCTGCACCTGGAAGCCGTGCTGGCGCAGGCGGTCGGCATAGGCGTCGGCGGTCGGGAAATACCACTGGAAACCGCTGGCGCCATGGCCATGCGCAGCACGTGCGGCCTGCACCGCGGCGATGATGGTCGCTACGTTGCCATGGCCACCGAACTCGGCCACGAAGCGGCCGCCGGGACGCAGTGCACGGCGCACGCCTTCCAGCACGGCGTCGGGGTGGCGCATCCAATGCAGCGCGGCGTTGCTGAACACCGCGTCGAACGCGCTGTCGAAGGACAGGGCATGGCCGTCCATCACCTGCGCATCGACGCCGCGCGCGCGCGCGGCGATCACCAGTTCCGGCGACGCGTCCACGCCGTGGATGCGTGCACCGCTCAACGCCAGTTCACTGCTGAGCACCCCATCGCCACAGCCCAGATCGAGGATGTGCTCACCGGCGCGCGGGTCGAGCAGGCGCGACACCGCGCCGCCGAGCAGCGGCACGAAGCCGGCATCGATCGCATAGTCCTGGGCGTTCCACTGCTGGCCCGCCGTAGCGGACGTGGTCGTGTCGAAGGCGCTCATGTCAGGTTTCTCAGGCGGTGGCAGGGGTGGCGGTTTCGCTGACGCTGCTGGCAGCAGCCTGGCGTTGGCGCAGCAGCCGGTTGGCAACGTCCAGCCAGGCCAGCGCGGAGGCTTCGATGATGTCCTTGCTGGTGCCGGTGCCGTCGTATTCGATGCCGTCGTGGCGCACGCTCAGGTTGGCCTCGCCGCGTGCATCGGCACCGATGCCGACGCTGTGCACGTGATAGCTGTCGAGCATCAGCTGCACGCCGGTGGCGGCCGACAACGCGCCGAACAGCGCATCCACCGGGCCATCGCCCTGCGCGGTCTCGGCCACGCGGTTGCCGTCCGGGTCGGACAGCTCGACCAGTGCATTGGCGCGACTGCCGACATCGCTGATGGTCATCGAGGCCAGGCGATAGCCCTGTGCATTGGCGCCGCCCTGCATCAAGGTCTGCAGGTCGGCATCGGTGACTACCCGCTGCTGCTCGCACAGGCCCTTGAACTGTTCGAACACCAGCTTCAGCTCTTCTTCGTCCAGCCAGAAGCCCAGTGCACGCAGGCGCGCTTCGACGGCGGCGCGGCCACTGTGGCGGCCCAGCACCATCTGCGAATCCTCCCAGCCCACGTCTTCCGGGCGCATGATTTCGTAGGTGCCGCGATGGCGCAGCATGCCATGCTGGTGGATGCCCGATTCATGGGCGAAGGCATTGGCGCCGACGATGGCCTTGTTGCGCTGCACCGGCATGCCGACCAGGCGCTGCAGCAGCTGAGAGGTGCCGACGATGCGCGGGGTGTTGATCGCGGTGTCCTGCTCGTAGAAGGCCTGGCGCACCTTCAGCGCCATCGCGATTTCTTCCAGTGAGCAGTTGCCGGCGCGTTCACCGATGCCGTTGACGGTGCACTCGACCTGGCGGGCGCCGCCCTCGATGGCGGCCAGGGAGTTGGCCACAGCCAGTCCCAGGTCGTTGTGGCAGTGCGCGCTGAAGATCACGTTGGCGGCATTGGGCACGTCGGCCACGCCGGCAATGACCTGCTGGAACATCGCGCGGATTTCCTCCGGCGTGGTGAAGCCGACGGTGTCGGGCAGGTTGATGGTGGTGGCGCCGGCGGCGATGGCCACGCGCGAGACCTCGATCAGGTAGTCCAGCTCGGTGCGGGTGGCATCTTCGGCCGAGAATTCGACATCGTCGATGTAGGAACGGGCCAGCGATACATGCTTGCGTACCGACTCCAGCACCTGCTCCCGGGTCATCCGCAGCTTGTGCTCGCGGTGCAGCGGGCTGGTCGACAGGAACACGTGCAGGCGCGGGTTGGCCGCAGCTTCCAGGGCACGTGCCGAGGTCTCGATATCGGCCTGCAGGCAGCGCGACAGCACGGCCAGGCTCAGGCCCGGACGGCGCAGTTCGCGGCCGATCAGGGCCATCGCTTCGCGGTCGGACTGCGAGCTGGCCGGGAAGCCGGTCTCGATGATGTCCACGCCCAGTTCGTCCAGCGCACGCGCCATCACCAGCTTCTGCGGTGGGCTCATGCTGCAGCCGGGGGACTGCTCGCCGTCACGCAGGGTGGTGTCGAAGATGCGGATGCGCGGGGTGGTAATTCGTTCGATGGTGGTCACAGGGAGATCTCCTCGACAACAGGTGCAACGGCGTGCAGGGGGGAAGGGGGGGCAGCGGTGGTGGGCGTGACGCCGGTCCGTGCCGGCGGGCGGGGCGTCTCGGCGCGACGCCGGCGCGGCTTGCGCGGCGGGCGTGGGCGGATGTCGGTCAGCAGGCCGGCCAGCACGCCGGCATCGATGTTGCCGCCGGAGACCACGGCGCACTTGCGGCGCCCGGCGATGCGTCGACCGGCAGCCAGTGCCAGCGCGCCCGCGCCTTCGGCGATGATGTGTTCTTCCAGTGCCAGCCGCACCAGCGTTTCACGCAGTTCGGCCTCGCGCACGATCACCACGTCGTCCAGCAGCGAACTGCACAGGCGACGGGTCAGGAAGCCGGGGATCTTCACCCGCACGCCATCGGCCAGCGATGCCACCGGGGCGATCTCGCGGACATCGCCGTGGATCGCACGGGCCATCGAGTCCACGCCTTCCACCTGCGCACCAATCACGCGCACGCCCTGCGACTTGAGCGCCAGGGCGACGCCGGCGGCCAGGCCGCCACCGCCGATCGGTACGATCACCACGTCCGGCGCGTGCGCGGCCAGCTCGATGCCGACCGTCCCCTGGCCGGCGATCACGTCGGCGTCGTCGAAGGCGGACAGGAAGCGATAGCCATGACGCTGCGCCAGTTCGACGGCGAAGGCGCAGGCCTCGTCATAACTGTTGCCGTGCTGGCGTACGGTGGCACCCCAATGGGCGACACCGGCGATCTTGGTTGCCGGTGCACCGTGCGGCATCACGGTGATCGCGGGGACATCCAGCCGGTAGGCGGCCCAGGCAACGCCCTGGGCGTGATTGCCTGCCGAGGCGCAGATCACCGGGCGGCTGTCACCGCGCTCGCGGCCTGCCAGCAGGGCGTTCAACGCTCCGCGCACCTTGTAGGAGCCGGTCCGCTGCAGATTCTCCAGCTTCAGCCAGGTGCCGAAGCGTTCGGCATGATGCAGTGGGGTGGGCGGCAGGAAGCGGCGCAGGCGCGCCTGCGCGGCTAGGACATCGGCGACGCTTACGTCGCCGACATCACTTTCCTTGCTGGTATCAGCGGCCGGCATGGGCCACCGGCGCGGTGTGCGCGACCACCGCATGCGGGTACGGGCGGCGAAGAAGACGCCTCCGTACCGGCACCGTGGTCACAACGGTACGGGTGTTCATTGCGATACTCCTTCGATGCTGCTGTCTACCGGCGTCAGCTCCACCGATACGCAGTCGTAGATCTTTTCGATCTGCCGGCACAGCGTCTCCGCCGGCCGCTGGCCGTCCACGACCAGCTGCAGGTGCCAGCGTCCGTCATCGGCGGCGTCCGGAGCACCGCTGATCGAACGCGGCGCGAAGCCACGGCGCTCGGCCATGCCGATCACGCGCAGCAGCGCGCCTTCGGCCGGCTGCAGCACCAGGTCAAGCCGGTATTGCATTGGGAGTCTCCTGGCGGGCATGGGCTGGATTGCTTTCCAGCATGGTGCTGTTGGCGGTGTTCGGCGGCACCAGCGGCCACACGTTGGCGCGCGCGTCGATGGCCACGTGCAGCAGCGCCGGGCCCGGCTCGGCCAGCAGCGCGGCCAGGCCGCCTTCGACGTCATCGCGCGAATCGATGCGGCTGGCGGCGATGCCGAACACCTGGGCCAGGGCGACGAAATCCGGGTTGTCGGACAGATCGATCTCGCTGTAGCGCTCGGCGAAGAACAGCTCCTGCCACTGCCGGACCATGCCCAGCGAGCTGTTGTCCAGCAGCACGATCTTCACCGGCAGGCGGCACCGGGCGATGGTCGCCAGCTCCTGCACGTTCATCATGAAGCTGCCATCGCCGGACACCAGCACCACGGTACGCTCCGGGCAGGCAAACTGCGCGCCCATCGCCGCCGGCAGGCCGAAGCCCATCGTGCCCAGCGCGCCGCTGGTCAGATGGTTGCGCGGATGATTGAAGCGACAATGCTGGGCCACCCACATCTGGTGCTGGCCGACGTCGCAGGCAATCACCGTGTCGGCGGGTGCCAGTTCGCTCAGGCGCTTCAGCAGCGCTGGTGCGTAGATGTGCTGCCCTGGCGCGTCGTAGCGGGCGGCGAAGCGGTCGCGATGCTGCGCACAGCGGCTGCGCCATGCGTCCTGATGGGCCCTGGGGGAGGGGAAGGCCGCATGCAGGGCACGGATGGCGTGGCCGACATTGCCGGGCACGGCGACGTCGGCGCTGCGCAGCTTGGAGATCTCGTACGCATCGGCATCGATATGGACCACGCGCGCGAACGGAGCGAACTCCGCCAGCTTGCCGGTGGCGCGATCATCGAACCGTGCGCCCAGCACCAGCAGCAGATCGCTTTCCTGCACCGCCATGTTGGCTGCGCGGGTGCCGTGCATGCCCAGCATGCCCAGCGACTGCGGATGGTGTGCCGGCAGAGCACCCAGTCCACGCAGGGTCATCACCGTGGGAATGCCACTGGCCTCGACGAAATCGCGCAGGTCCTGCACTGCATCGCCCAGTGCGATGCCACCGCCGGCATACACCACCGGCTTCTCCGCCGACGCCAGCGCTGCGATGGCGGCGGCAATGGCGTCGCCGGTGGCTGCCGGCGGTGGTTCGACGCTGCTCGGCACATGCACCGGCAGGTGACTGGCATCGGCCACCTGCACGTCCTTGGGCAGGTCGATCAGCACCGGGCCGGGACGTCCTTCGCGGGCAATGCGGAAGGCATCGGCGACCACGCGGGGCAGGTCATCGACGCTGCGTACCAGCCAGCTGTGCTTGACGATCGGCATGGTCAGGCCGAACACATCCAGCTCCTGGAAGGCGTCGGTACCCAGCAGGGGCGTGCCGACCTGGCCGGTGATGCAGACCATCGGCACCGAGTCCAGCATCGCATCGGCGATACCGGTGACCAGGTTCGATGCGCCGGGGCCGGAGGTGGCCACGCAGACGCCCACTTGGCCGCTGGCGCGTGCGAAACCGTTGGCGGCCAGCGCCGCGCCCTGCTCGTGCCGCACCAGGATGTGCTTCAACGACGAATCCACCAGCGCGTCGTAGAACGGCATGATGGTGCCGCCGGGATAGCCGAACAGCGTGCGGACGCCTTCGGCCTCCAGTGCCTGGGTCAGCCAGCGCGCCCCGTTGGGTGGCGCGCTGCGGTGTGTGGAAGAGTTCATGGGGGACCTTGCAAGCGGGTGGGGGAGGGCCGCGTGGTTACGCGGCCTGTCCTTGCAACCAGACCATCTTGGCGCGCAGTTCCTTGCCTACCTTCTCGATCGGATGCTCCAGGTCGGCCTGCTTGAACCGGTTGTAGTTCGGCAGGCCCGCTTCGTACTCGGCCACCCAGTTCTTGGTGAAGGTGCCGTCCTGGATGTCCTTCAGTACTTCCTTCATGCGCTCCTTGGTGCCGGCATCGATCACCCGCGGGCCGCTGACGTAGTCGCCGTACTGCGCGGTTTCGGAGATGAATTCCAGCATGCGCGAGATGCCGCCTTCGTAGAACAGGTCCACGATCAGCTTCAGTTCGTGCAGCACTTCGTAATAGGCGATCTCGGGCTGGTAGCCGGCTTCCACCAGGGTCTCGAAACCGGCCTGTACCAGCGCCGAGGCGCCACCGCACAGCACCGCCTGCTCACCGAACAGGTCGGTCTCGGTTTCTTCCTTGAAGGTGGTCTGGATCAGATTGGCGCGGGCGCCACCGAGACCGGTCGCATAGGCCTGCGCATGCTGCGCGGCCTGGCCGCTGGTGTCCTGGTAGACCGCCCAGATGCACGGAACGCCACGGCCGATCTCGTACTCGCGACGCACCAGCGCGCCCGGGCCCTTCGGTGCGACCAGCACCACGTCCAGGTCGGCGCGCGGCTCGATCATGCCGTAGTGGACATTGAGGCCGTGGGCGAACAGCAGGCACGCGCCCTGCTTCATGTTGGGCGCCAGCACGTCGTTGTAGAGCTTCTTCTGCACCATGTCCGGAGTCAGCACGGCGACCAGGTCGGCATCCTTCACCGCATCGGCGGGAGCCACGACGGTGAAGCCATCGGCCTGGGCCTTGGCTTCGGTCGGGCCGCCCGGCCGCAGGCCTACCACCACATCGAAGCCGGATTCGCGCAGGTTCAGTGCGTGGGCGCGGCCCTGGCTGCCGTAGCCGATGACGGCGATCTTGGTCTGGGGCAGGTCGTTGGTGCTCATGGGGGAGGTTCCTTGCGGTGGGAAGAAAAAAGAACGGCCGGTCGTCGAAGCGACGTACCGGCCGGTCAGGGGAAAGCGGTGGAGGAGGGGCCGCGCATCGCACAGGAACGGCCGCCACGAGGCATCGTGGTGCAGCAGGTCCGGGTTTTGCAGAAGGCGGTGGTCATGGTGGTTGCGTCTGAAACCAGGTCTTGAAATGAAAAAACCCGCACCTGGGCGGGTGCGGGTTTTTGATCGAGTTCCGGTGTGTTCTATCTGCTTACACGCTGGCTCGTCCCGCACCTGTTGGTTGGGTAATAAGTACGAGCACAAGAATCGAACGCAGCGACGCGGCGCCGATGTCGGCGGCTTCGATGTGGGTTCGCGGTGGTGTGTTGTGTTGCAGCATGTGATCGAGAGAAACACAGCTGTTTTGACGATGTCAACCCTTGTCGGGGTGATTCCAGGCACTTTCCGCTGCGTCCAGCGGAATCGCTTGTGGCGCAAGGATGGTTGCCGCTGAAAGTGTTTCGGTGAACCCGAATTCACTCCTTTCACCAAGGTTTTTGCGCGGATTTTGGGGGTTCTGCCCGCCGGGCATGACCCGGTGCCGGCAGCGGTCGCCGCGGCCGCCTCGCCCCATGACCTCTGCCCGATACCGCGTGAAGGCCGTAGCGGCGATGATCGGTGCTACCACCCTTCCATCGGAACCCGACTGTGTCCCGACGCCTTGCCCGTTCCCTGCTGGCTGCCGCCGTCCTGGCGGCCATGCCAGCGCTTTCCCTCGCTGCCGACCGCATCACCGGCCACACCTTCGCCACCCGCTCGGAAGTCATCGCGCCTCACGCCATGGCGGCCACTTCGCAGCCACTGGCCACCCAGATCGCACTGGACGTGATGAAATCCGGCGGCTCGGCGGTCGATGCCGCCATCGCCGCCAATGCTGCGCTGGGCCTGATGGAGCCGACCGGCAATGGCATCGGTGGCGATCTGTTCGCCATCGTCTGGGACCCGAAGACACAGAAGCTGTACGGCTACAACGGGTCCGGCCGCTCGCCGAAGTCGCTGACCCTGGCCGAGTTCCAGCGCCGCGGCCTGAAGGAGATCCCGGCGACCGGGCCGTTGCCGGTCTCCGTGCCCGGTGCCGTCGATGGCTGGTTCGCCCTGCATGGCCGCTTTGGCCGCAAGCCCATGGCCGACAATCTTGCGCCCGCCATCCGCTACGCGCGCGAAGGCCACCCGGTGGCCGAGGTGATCGCCTATTACTGGGATCGTTCCGTGCCACGGCTGTCGCAGTATCCCGGCTTCAAGGAACAGTTCACGGTCAACGGGCATGCCCCGCGCAAGGGCGAGATGTGGAAGAACCCGAACCTGGCCGATACGTTGCAGAAGGTGGCCGACGGCGGCCGGGATGCCTTCTACAAGGGCGAGATCGCCCACACCATCGGCGATTACTTCAAGGCCAATGGTGGCTACCTGAGCTACCAGGACATGGCCGACCACCACGGCGAGTGGGTCGAGCCGGTCAGCAGCAACTATCGCGGTTACGACGTATGGGAGTTGCCGCCGAACAGCCAAGGCATCGCCGCGCTGCAGATTCTCAACGTACTTGAAGGCTACGACTTCTCGAAGATTCCATTCGGCTCGCCCGAGCACGTGCATCTGTTCGTGGAGGCCAAGAAGCTGGCCTTCGCCGATCGTGCGCGCTTCTACGCCGACATGGCCTTCCAGCCCGCACCGGTCCAGAAGCTGATTTCCAAGGAGTATGCCGCGCAGCGGCGTGCACTGATTTCCATGGACAAGGCGTTGAAGGAAGTGCAGCCGGGCACGCCGAAGCAGCTGGAGGAGGGCGATACGATCTACATGACCGTGGCCGATGCTGACGGCATGATGGTGTCGCTGATCCAGTCGAACTACCGCGGGATGGGCAGCGGCATGGCGCCACCGGGGCTCGGCTTCATCCTGCAGGACCGCGGCGAGATGTTCGTGCTGCAGAAGAACCATCCGAACGGCTACGCACCGGGCAAGCGCCCGTTCCAGACCATCATTCCGGCGTTCATCACCAAGGATGGAAAGCCCTATGCCAGTTTCGGCGTGATGGGCGGTGCGATGCAGCCGCAGGGCCACGCGCAGATCGTGATGAACCTGGTGGACTTCGGCATGAACCTGCAGGAGGCCGGAGATGCGCCGCGTATCCAGCATGAAGGTTCCACGGAGCCGACCGGTCAGGCCACGGCGATGACCGATGGGGGGGAGGTGAACCTGGAGACGGGCTTCCCGTACGAAACGGTGCGCGCGCTGATGCGCAAGGGGCATCGCATCGTGTTCGCCGACGGTCCGTACGGCGGGTATCAGGCGATCATGCGGGATCCGGACACGGGCGTGTACTACGGCGCGTCGGAGAGTCGAAAGGATGGGCAGGCGGCGGGGTATTGAGGTCTCCCGGCCACCGGGCTGAGCCCCCTCGCGGCTGATCGCCAGAGCCGATCATGGATTGGGGCGTGCGGATGGGAATGCCGGGGGACGCCGTGAATACGTCCTTGTAGGCTTGGCCGCGGCATCCATGCCGCGGACACCCCCGTCCTTCCCCACCCGCACGCCCCCCGACAATTTCCGTGCGCGTCAGCCACGGAAGAGAAAGAAGAAGATCAAAGGCAACAGCCGCGCGCTGTGGGTTGGGGTCGGATCCGTTTTCCAGAGGAAACGGATCCGACGCCTTCGTGTTTCTCCGGCCGCTTTTGCCGTTGCTCTTGCTTGAGAAAAAGCGGTGCAGCCGCAGGCTGCCGAACACCCTCAATCCGAATCCTGCGCGCGCGCTGCTTCGGCCTGGGTTTCTTCCTGTGCCGCCATTTCGCGCGCGATCCACGCATCGATCATGTGCCGCTGGCGCTGTGCCTGCCGCCGCTCCCGCGTGTACTCCTGGTCCAGTACCCGGTACAGCGAGACCATCACCAGCACCATCAGCAGCGCGAATGGCAGTGCCGAGATCGTGATCATGCCCTGCAGCGCGTCGAGGCCGCCGGCCAGCAGCAACGCACCTGCGATCAGCGCGATGCCCACACCCCAGGCCAGCTTGCGCTTGGCGGGCGGGTCGCCTGCCTCGTCGGTGGACATGCTGGCCAGCACCAGCACCGCCGAGTCAGCCGAGGTCACGAAGAAGATCATCAGCAGAACCAGCGCGATGCACGACAGCAGCAATGGCAGCGGCATGCTGTCGAACAGGGTGAACAGTACGGTCTCATAGCCATTGCCCAGCGCCTGTACCAGGTCTGCATGGCCGAAGATCTGCGACCAGATCGCGGTGCCACCGAACACCGAGAACCAGAAGAAGCCCAGCAGCGTCGGCGCCAGTACCACGCCCACCACGAACTCGCGCACGCTGCGGCCACGCGAGATGCGCGCGATGAACGAACCCACGAACGGTGCCCAGGAAATCCACCAGGCCCAGTAGAAGATCGTCCAGTCGGCGACCCACGTACTGGAGGAGAACGGTGACATGCGCAGGCTCATCGTCACCAGCTGGTTCAGGTAGGACCCCAGCGTCGTGGTGAAGGTATTGAAGATCGCGCCGGTCGGCCCGAGCACCAGGACCAGTGCCAGCAGCAGGGCGGCCAGTGCCAGGTTGAAGTTCGACAGCCATTTCACGCCGCGCTCCACGCCGCTGAGGGTGGAGGCCATGTACAACACGAAGGCGACGGCGATGATGGTCAGCTGCAGCGGCACACCGGCATGCACGCCGAACACGCGCTGCATGCCGGCTGCGATCTGGATGGTGCCGAAGCCCAACGTGGTGGCCACACCGATTGCCGTGGCCACCACCGCGGCAATGTTGACAATCCGTCCGATCCAGCCCCGATGATGATGACCGATGATCGGCTGCAGCATGTCGCTGACCAGCCCGCGGCCGTTGCGGTTGAACTGGAACCATGCCATTGCCAGACCGATCAGCGCGTAGATCGCCCACGGATGCAGGCCCCAGTGGAAGAACGCATAGCGCATCGCTGCACGTGCGGCGTCCATGCTTTCCGGTGCCAGTCCTTCCGGCGGCTTGCTGAAGTGGGAGATCGGCTCGGCCGCCCCCCAGAACACCAGGCCGATGCCCATGCCGGCGGCGAACAGCATCGACATCCAGCTGGCCCGCGAGAATTCGGGTTCGGCGTCTTCGCCACCGATGCGCAGGTTGCCGAAGCGGCCGAACGCCAGGTACATCAGGAACACCAGCGCCAGGAACACCACCAGCAGGTACAGCCAGCCGATGCCGCGGATGAGTTCGCCGAGGATGCTCTGCACCACGGCGTTGAAGGGACCGGGTGCTACGCCGGCAAGCAGCACCAGCAACAGGACCAGTGCGATGGAAACACGAAACACCATGAAGGAGCTTCTCCGATCAAAGGGATTGAGGGAGCGAGCAAATGCTTGCAGCGAGGGGCCGGCGGCACTCGAGCGCTAGCCGGGCAGGGGCCGCGATGGCGGCGATGCGTCATCGGTCGCAGCGACACGATGCGCGTGCACGTTACTGAACGCGACGTCATGGTTGCGTTAATTCATCAATGTCGCGTGACGCGCAGCCGCCCCGTGGGCTCGCCCTGTTGCAGGACTTCTATGGTCTAATGCCGGCAAGAAGCGGGGGTACCGCGGCCATCGGCCACGGTTGAGACAGTCCCTTGGAACCTGATCCGGCTCATACCGGCGTAGGGAAGCTTTGCAATGCAACCGAACCCGGACGCGGCCCAAGGGCCGTCCGCGTGCGGGGGCAGTGCGCCGCCGCTTCGTCCCTGACCCTCCTGGACGATGCCCGATGAACGCACAGCTCTCCGCCCTGCAGCAACAGGCCCAGCAACTCTCCGAATCCGTGACCCGGCCGATTCCCGGCTCGCGCAAGATCCATGTCACCGGCTCGCGCCCGGACCTGCGCGTGCCGATGCGCGAGATCGCACTGAGCCGCACGCCGACCCTGTTCGGCGGCGAAGAGAACGCGCCGGTCACGGTGTATGACACCTCCGGCCCCTACACCGATCCTGACGTGCGCATCGACCTGTCCGCGGGCTTGCCGGCCCTGCGCCGTGCCTGGGTCGAAGCGCGGGGTGACACCGAACAGCTTGATGGCCTGAGCTCTTCCTTCGGCCGCGACCGCGAGCACGACCCGAAGCTCGATGCGGTGCGCTTCCCGGCCCGCAGCCTGCCGCGCCGCGCCCGTGCGGGTGGCAATGTCACCCAGATGCACTATGCGCGCCGCGGCATCATCACGCCGGAGATGGAATTCGTCGCCATCCGCGAGAACCAGCGCCTGGACGCGATCCGCGATGCAGGCCTGCTGCAGCAGCATCCGGGCGAAGCCTTCGGCGCATCCATCCAGAAGATCATCACCCCGGAGTTCGTCCGCGACGAAATCGCCCGTGGCCGGGCGGTGCTGCCCAACAACATCAACCATCCGGAAAGCGAGCCGATGATCATCGGCCGCAACTTCCTGACCAAGATCAACGCCAACATCGGCAACAGCGCGGTGTCATCCGGCATTGCCAAGGAAGTGGAGAAGCTGGTGTGGTCGATCCGCTGGGGGGGCGATACGGTGATGGACCTGTCCACCGGCAAGCACATCCACGAGACCCGCGAGTGGATCATCCGCAACTCGCCGGTGGCGATCGGCACGGTGCCGATCTATCAGGCCCTGGAGAAGGTCGATGGCCGTGCCGAGGCACTGACCTGGGAGATCTTCCGCGACACGTTGATCGAACAGGCCGAACAGGGCGTGGACTACTTCACCATCCATGCCGGCGTGCTGCTGCGCTACGTGCCGCTGACCGCCAAGCGGGTGACCGGCATCGTCAGTCGCGGCGGCTCGATCATGGCCAAGTGGTGCCTGGCCCATCACAAGGAGAATTTCCTCTACACGCACTTCGAGGACATCTGCGAAATCATGAAGGCCTACGACGTGACCTTCTCGCTGGGCGATGGGCTGCGCCCGGGCTGCATCGCAGACGCCAACGACGCGGCGCAGTTCGGCGAGCTGGAAACGCTTGGCGAGCTGACGAAGATCGCATGGAAGCATGACGTGCAGACGATGATCGAAGGTCCCGGGCACGTGCCGATGCAGCTGATCAAGGAAAACATGGACAAGCAGCTGCGCGAATGTGGTGAGGCTCCGTTCTATACGCTGGGGCCGCTGACCACGGACATCGCGCCCGGCTATGACCACATCACCAGTGCCATCGGCGCAGCGATGATCGGTTGGTTCGGTACCGCGATGCTCTGCTACGTGACGCCGAAGGAACACCTTGGCCTTCCCAACCGCCAGGATGTGCGCGACGGCATCATGGCCTATCGCATCGCCGCACATGCGGCCGACCTGGCCAAGGGGCATCCGGGCGCGCAGGTCCGCGACAACGCATTGAGCAAGGCGCGCTTCGAGTTCCGTTGGGAAGACCAGTTCCACCTCGGGCTGGACCCGGAGAAGGCAAAGGAATTCCATGACGAGACGCTGCCCAAGGACGCGCACAAGCTGGCGCACTTCTGCTCGATGTGCGGGCCGCACTTCTGCTCAATGAAGATCACCCAGGACGTGCGCGAGTACGCCGAGGCCGGAATGAAGGAGAAGTCCGAGCAGTTCCGCGCTGCGGGCGCGGAGGTCTACCAGCAGGGCTGACCGGACTGGCGTAGCCGGGCGTGCCCCGGCGGCGCTGCATCGCGCGCCTCACGCGCATCCCGTTATCCTCCGCCCATCTTTCCGGGGAAGGGACGCCATGCCTGTTGCCGTGACCACCCGCTGGCTGGCCATCGCCCGCCGCCATCCGTCCGCGTGGCTGCTGGGCGCGCAGCTGCTGGCGGTGATGCTGTATCCCGCGCTGGACGACACGGCCGCCGGCCGCGCCGCATTGGGCATGTTTGGAATGGCGGTGCTGGGCCTGGCGTTGTGGGTGGTCCAGCGCAGCCCGTTGGGTACATGGCTGGCGCTGCTGCTGGCGATTCCGGCGGTGGTGTTCTCCATCGCCGGCGCGCTGCTGGACCGCGCCGCGCTGGTGACCACCGCGCAGCTGCTGGAGAGCCTGCTCTACTTCTATACGGCCGGCGCCCTGATCGCCTACATGCTGCAGGACCACAAAGTCACCCGCGACGAACTGTTCGCGGCCGGCGCCACCTTCACCTTGCTCGCGTGGGCATTCGCCTTCGCATTCGGGGTGTGCCAACAGTGGTATCCGGGCAGCTTCCAGGGCAGCAGCGAGGGACCTCAGCGAAGCTGGATGGAGCTGCTTTATCTGAGCTTCAGCTTGCTGTCCGGGGTCGGCCTGAGCGATGTCGTGCCGCTGCATCCGCAGGCACGCGCACTGGTCATGCTGGAGCAGTTCTCAGGCGTGATGTACGTGGCTTTGGTGGTTTCGCGGCTGGTCGGATTGACCATGCTGCGGCGTTTCTGAAAATGAATGGCAGATAAAAATTTCGCGCCCGAAAGGGCGCGAATGATGGTGCGAAGTTATGTGAATGCGTCGGCGAGAGAGAGCCTGATGTCGACCACGCGATAGGCGAGGTAACCGGCATAGGCTAGTATTCGCGCGCTCCATTGTTTTTGCGGTATGCGCCGATGCTTTGTGCGGAGTCTGGCTTTTCGCTGTTCCCCGTTGGGGACGGTATCGAAGGCGAACACTGCCCGGAAACTGTCTCTACTGTTTAGCAAAAAATGAACCGCAGCGAAATCCAGCCCACCGAATCTGATCGGATCCGGATTGGCGAATGTGTCGTCACTTTGTCCTCGCGAGAGGTCGAAGTTGCCGGCGCGCGTCGCCCGCGCCGGCTGACGCCGAAGGCGCTGGGCGTGCTGCGTGTGCTGCTGCGGCAACCCGGGCGCGTGGTCACCCGCGAAGAACTGTTCGCCGAGGTGTGGCCCGATACGCTGCCCACCAACGATGTGCTGACGCAGGCGGTCACCCAGCTGCGCAAAGCCTTCGCCAACGACGATGACAACGGCCAGGCGTATATCGAGACGATCGCCAAGACCGGCTACCGCCTGCGCGTGCCGGTGCAGGCCATGCCTGAGCCCGAAGCGGAACTGGCGGTCGATGCCGAAGGCGCGGCTGGCGATTCCAACGCGGCCATGGAAGTGCACACGCCAGCCCCGGAGGACATGCGACGCCGTCGCTGGCGCTACCTGCGACGTCGATTGTTGCTGGTGCTGGGCCTGTTGATGCTGGCCGCACTGCTGGTGATGACGGTCCTGCTGCTGCGCCGTGCGCCGGCCAGCTCTCCGGTGGAGGCGGCGGTGGAGAACGGCACGCGGGTGATCGGCAGCCCGCAGCGGCCCTATCGGCTGATCACCGCCACCGCAGGCTTCGAAACCTATCCCACGCTGTCGCCGGATGGTTCGCAGGTGGCCTACGAAGGTGCCAGCGAGGATGGCCTGGGCGGCGGTGCGATCAAGGTACAGACGTCCGGCAACGCGCCGGCGCGGCAGCTGCTTGTTCCTCCTGCGGGTGCGGTTGATCGCTTCCCGAACTGGTCGCCGGATGGACGCGACATCGCCTTTGCCCGCTTCTCCGCCGATGGGGGTTGTCAGGTGCTGATCGCCAGTGCGACCGGCGGCGCGTTGCGCCAGGCCACGCGCTGCGATGGCACCGAGCTGCTCAGCTTCGATTGGACACCCGACGGGCGCGGCCTGGTATTCGGCAGCATGGTGGGCCGCTATGCCCACCGCGGTATCCGAGTACTCGATCTGGCCAGCGGACAGTGGCAGCCGCTGCAGTACGCCGTCGATCAGGACGATTTCGATTACGCGCCGCGCTATTCGCCGGACGGCAAATGGCTGGTGTTCGTGCGCAACCCGCAGATGGGCGACCTGTGGCGGGTTCCTGCCGCGGGTGGCACGCCGGAGCAGCTGACCAGCGAGTCGGCCGAGCTGCGCGGATGGGCCTGGCTTGGCGACGGCCGCACCATCGTGTTCGGCCGCCGGGTCGACAGCGAGGTGCGGCTCTATTACCTCGACATCGAGCGGCGCACGCTGCGTGATGCCGGACTGGACGATGCGCAGTGGCCGGCGGTATCGCGGCATGGCGGCATGCTGGCCTTCGTCCATCGCCGTGCACAGTTCGGCGTGTTCAAGGTGCCGATGCAGGGCGGTGAACCGGAGCGCCTGTTTGCGTCCAGCGGCCGCGATGGTCAACCGATGGCAGCACCGGACGGTCGCCAGCTGGTATTCACCTCTGACCGCTCGGGCAGCTTCGCTCTCTGGTGGGCGGACATGCAACGCCCCGATTCGCTGCGGCCGATCGAGGGCCTGCGCCCGGAAGCACGGCAGGCCCCCGATTGGTCGGCCGACAGCCGGCAACTTCTGGTGGTTGGGCGCGATGCACACGGTCGCGCGGTGGTCTACGAGATCGCACCCCGCGACGAGCGTCTGCAACCGCTGCCCGTGCCCGCCGAACAGCCGCTGCAGGCGCTGTATGGCGCCACGCCCGAGCAGCTGCTGGTGGTCGAACGTGATGTCGACCAGCGTACGCGGCTCAGTCTGTTCGATCGCAGCACCCAACCCTGGCGGCGGCTGGCGAGCATCGACGGCGTCTCCCAGGTCCGCTTTGACCGCGCAGGCCGTCGGGTGCTGTTCACCCGCCTGGCGGCGGAGGGGTTGTGGGCGGCGGACGCGGCGCTGTCCCCGGACAGCGTGCGGCAGATCAGCGAGGACAAACCCAGCCGCTGGCGCTACCGCTCGTGGACGGTTGCCGGCCACGACAGCATCGGCTATCTCGGCAGTTCCACCCGCTGCAGCACCATCCTCGTCCGCATCGCCGCCGGGCAGGAGGATGCCGGGCGCTGCCTGGACGCGCAGCGCTTGAGCGCGAGCAACGGACTCAGCGCCAGCGCAGACGGGACGGCCCTGTTTGTCGCTCTGGCAGTCAGTGATGGCGCCGACATCGGCGTGATGCGGCTGCCCGAAAAGGCGCCAGCGCTGTTCCCGGCCTTCTCCAAGATGTTGATGTTCAAGGGAAATGGGCCTTCGTAATTTCTTCGTCGGGATCTCGCCGCGAATTCGTGGCGATCTCGTCGGTCTTTCCTGACGCGGTGCCGCCTGATTGGGCAAAACGGAGGCCTGTACTTGGCAAATCCGTGGTGCACCATGCGTCAACTCTCACTGGCCGATCGTGGCCAATCCGTCTCCCTGGACAAGGCACTCGATGACGTCGTGCCGACCTGCCTGGGCGTGGCCCGGCTCGGCAGCCTGCAGACCGCGGGCAGCAGCTTCACCGTGTGGATGCAGGTGCGCGGCAGCTCCTGGGTGGAGGCCAAGGAGGGGCGCTTCCGCCTGCGCCACGGCGAATGGATCGCGTTCGAGAAGGAATCGCGCCCGCTGGTGCAGGCAGGGCGCAACGGGCTGTGCATCGGCCTGAACCTGAACGTGGAAGCGCTGCGTGTGCTGGCGGAGATGGCCGACTGCGGCCTGTACGCGGGCCGCGGCCGGATGGGCCGCAGTGACGCTCGCGTCGCGCTGCGCCTGTGGCGTGATGCCTTGGCCAGTGGCCACCCGGCGCAGCACCTGCGCCCGCTGCTGCTGCATCTGGCCGGCCTGCAGCGTGGATTGGCCGACAACGTGCAGCGCTGCCCTGGCCGTTCGCGCAGCCGCAAGCGCCAGGTGTTCGGTCGCATGCAGCGCGCCCGCCTCTATCTGGAAGGCAACAGCCACCGCGTCGTACGCATCGGCGAACTGGCCGAGCTGACCAACTTCTCCAGCTGGTATCTCTCCAAGACGTTCCAGAGCCTGTATGAAGAAAGCCCGCAGTCGCTTTCGGCACGGCTGCGCCTGGAGCGCGCCGCCGACCTGCTGCGCGACACCGACATGATGGTGGGAGAGGTCGCCGCGGCCAGTGGTTTCGACAACTGCTGCAGCTTCGCCCGGGCGTTCCGCGCCCGCTACGGGCAGTCCGCTTCGCGCTTCAGGGAAAACGGCGGCTTGCTCCCGCCACAATCCGCAAAGTCTCTGGTTGGTTCGCGCAAATACAGCGCTGCAACGCAATCGTAACGTGCTGGGGTGTTTTAACACGCTGCTAACACGTACCTTGGAGAGATTGATGAACGTTCGTAACCCCGCAGTGCGGTTCGGCCTGCTGCCGGCCGGCATTGCGCTGGCGCTGGCGCCCGCCTTCGCTTCCGCACAGGAAGCACCGGAAGCAAAGGGCACCACCGACCTGGACCGCATTTCGGTCACCGGCTCGCGCATCCGCGGCGCTGCCGTTGAAACCCAGCAGCCGATCGTCACCCTGAGCCGTGAGAACCTGGAAAAGCAGGGTTACACCTCGGTTGCCGACGTCCTGCAGAACCTGACCTCGGCCGGCTCCCCGGCCATCTCCCGTTCGGAGTCGCTGGCTTCGGGCGAAAACGTCGGTGGCTACTACGTCGACATCCGCAACCTGGGCGCGCAGCGCACCCTGGTGCTGATGAACGGCAAGCGCCTGGGCGCGACCACCGCCGGCTACCAGGATCTGAGCCAGATCCCGATGGCCGCCATCGAGCGCATCGAGATCCTGAAGGACGGCGCCTCGGCCATCTACGGTTCGGACGCCATCGCGGCCGTGGTCAACGTGATCACCCGCAAGCGCTTCGACGGCGCTGAAGCCAGCGTCTATGTCGGTCAGTACGGCAAGGGCGACGGCGACACCGAAACCTATTCGTTCACCCTCGGCAGCATGGGCGAGCGCGGCGGTGTCACCATGTCCGCCGAGTACTCCAAGCAGGATCCGGTGTGGGCGAAGGACCGTTGGTTCAGCCGTGACGGCAACGCCGGCCCGAACTACCCGGGTTCGGGCGCCAGCCCGATCAACCAGAAGGGTGGCTTCTGCGACCCGTGCGTCACCCCGAACCTGAAGCAGGGCGAGCCGGGCTATGTCGGCCCGAGCGACCAGCGCTGGTACACCCTGCGTGATGGCGGCAACCCGGCCAACCGCGCCGACTACCGTCTGGAAACCTCCGCTGACGCCGTCAATGCCAACCAGCAGATGATGGTGCAGACCGGTATCGAGCGTAAGTCGCTGTACGTCAACGGCAACTACGACTTCACCGACGCGATCTCGTTCAACGCTGACGTGCTCTACAACGAGCGCAACACCACCCAGCAGATCGCAGGCTATCCGTACCAGTCGGCATCCTTCGACACCCCGCTGTCGGCCGACAGCGCGTTCAACCCGACCGGTGAAGACCTGACCTTCCGCCGCCGTCTGTGGGAAGTGCCGCGCACCACCGAAAGCCAGGTCAAGACCCTGCGCTTCGCCCCGAGCATCAGCGGCTTCTTCGACTTCGCCGGCAAGACCTTCGACTGGGACGTCGGCGCGCTGTGGAACCGCAACGAAACCACCAAGCGTGGTCACGGTGACATGAGCCTGATCGCATCGGAACAGGCGCTGGGCGCTTCGTTCATCGGTGCTGATGGCGTCGCCCGCTGCGGCACCAGCATGTCCGATCCGCTCGCCACCAGCGGCTGCCGTCCGTGGAACCCGCTGCTGCCGTTCGGCGTTGCCGGTGCCGGTTCGCTGGCCGACCAGGCCACCCAGGACTTCCTGTTCCCGTACTTCACCGATACCGGTCTGACCAAGACCACCAGCTTCACCGCCAACCTGTCGGGTTCGATCGTGACCCTGCCGGCCGGTGACCTGGGCTTCGCCGTGGGCGTCGAGCACCGCAAGGAAGAAGGCCGCTTCTCGCCAGACGCCTTCGCACAGTCGGGCCAGTCCACCGGCCTGGGCGCGCAGACCACCCAGGGTGAGTACTCGCTGGACGAGGTCTACCTGGAACTGAACGTGCCGGTCCTGGCGGACATGCCGTTTGCCAAGGAACTGACCCTGAATGCTGCGACCCGTTACTCGGATTACAGCAACTTCGGCGACACCCTGAACTCGAAGTTCGGCTTCACCTGGCGTCCGCTGGACGAGCTGCTGGTTCGCGGTACCTGGGCTGAAGGCTTCCGTGCTCCGACCATCGACAACCTGTACGGTGGCCTGAGCAGCAGCTTCGAGTCGTACACCGATCCGTGCGGCATCACCGCGCCGGGTTCGGTCAACGGCAACGCGGCCTGCTCGGCGGCGGGCGTCCCGGTCGGTTACACCCAGCTGGGCCAGGGCCTGATTCCGTGCACCTCGACCCCGTGTGCGACGCCGGACCAGTTCATCTCGGGTGCCAACCCGAACCTGACCCCGGAAACCTCCAAGAGCACCACCGTCGGCCTGGTCTGGAGCCCGCGCTGGGTGCAGGGCCTGGACATCTCGCTGGACTGGTACAAGTACGAAATCAGCGACATGATCATCGCTGACAGCGTCGACCGCATCCTGCGTGACTGCTACGTGCTGGGCGATGCTTCGCGTTGCGCCGCACACACCCGTGCAGGCGATGGCCACATCAACGGCATGACCTACGGCCTGGCCAACCTCGGCCAGATGGAAACCCAGGGCTACGACCTGGGCATCAAGTACCGCCTGCCGGAGCTGGCCATCGGCCAGTTCGCGATCGACTGGCAGACGAGCTACCTGGCCAAGTACGACGAGCAGGGCCAGAACGCTGACGGTGACAACATCACCATCGGCCGTGTCGGTGAGCCGGGCCTGTTCCGCGTGCGTTCGAACCTGGGCCTGACCTGGTCGAAGGGTGACTTCGGCGTGGCGTACACCGCGCGTTACTACTCGGGCATGAACGAAGCCTGCGTGGCCAACCGTCCGTGCGACGACGCCGACCGCTACCAGAACGGTGAGAAGTCGCCGCTGCGCAAGACCGGCTCCAACACCTTCCACGACCTGCAGGTCAGCTGGAAGGCACCGTGGGATGCCACCATCGCGCTGGGCGCCAACAACGTGTTCGACCACAAGGGTCCGATCATGTTCACCCAGCCGAACTCGAGCTTCGCCTACTACGGCGGCTTCGACGTGGGTCGCTTCCTGTACATGAAGTACACCCAGCGCTTCTGATCCATCGAAGTGCGATAGCAGAACGAGGAGGGCGGACCGCAAGGTCCGCCCTTTTCGTTTCTGTAAGGGAATTCTGATCAGGTCGGGAAAGTGAGTGCGGTCACTGTCTGCTCTTGTCGCATTCAGCACAGTAGGTGCGTCCAATACCGGACACTGGGAGATGGATATGAAGCGCACGCTTTTCCGCCAGGTATCGGCCGCCGTCCTGATCTATGCAACGCTGGTGGGCTCGCTGTCCGCACAGAACATCATCGTCTGCGGCGGCGGTGTGTACTGCGAGCAACTTCGGCTGGAGTGCCTGGCCAAGGGCAACGCCCCGGCCCTGTGCGAGCGTCAATGGCGTCTGTGCGTGCTGGACGCCTGTCCGCAGCGCTGAGAGAGAAAAAAGGGCGCGTCCGTTGGACGCGCCCTCATGCGAGGTGACGGCAGTCGCCTGCGTGCTGCTCAGGCGTCAGTGGGTGTCAGCCCCATCAGTGCATTGGCATGCTCACGCCACTGCGGCAGTCGATTGAGTACGCCTGCGCGCTGCAGATAGTCCTCGTCAACGGGATCGCCGTTGACCAGCGCCAGCGCCACGTGCACCGCGCCGGTCACCCAGAAACTGCGGGTCGTGGCGCGTTGCGGCTGCAGGTGGAACGCCACCGCTTCGATGATCGGCATCGGCAGGCCCCACAGCCCCAGCAGGTAAGCGCCGGCTTCGGCGTGCCCGGGACGGAGGTCGCCGGCCAGCGCAGGCTCGCTGCGCTCGTTGCGGACGCCCGGCAGCAGTAGGCCGATGTCAGCCAGCAGCGCCGCGGTGGCACCCAGTTCCGCACTGGAATCGGGCAGCAGGCGGGCGGCCAGGCGCGAGGCGAGCAGGGCGCGCTGCTGCAGCGAGTTGCGTTCGGCCGCAGACAGCGTCGGTGCCGAGAACACCTCGCTTGCCAGGACCAGGTCGCGCAGGGTGGACAGGCCCAGTCGGGTGACCGCCGTGCGCAGATCGGCGATGGTGCGGCCCTGGCTGAAGAAGGCCGAGTTGGACAGCTGCAGGACTTTCGCGGCGATGGCAGGATCGGCGGCGACCAGTTTGGCCACGTCGGCGCTGTCGGTATCGTCATCGTGTTCCAGGGCCTGGGTCAGGCTCAGGTACAGGTGTGGCGGCGAAGGCAGCTTCTCGATGCGGCCGATGGCATCACGCAGGCGCGGGCTGTCCAGCACCTCGCGCAGCTCTTCCAGGCTGGTCAAGGCCTCCAGCAGCACCTCCGGCGCCAGTGGCAGCGGCAGGAAGCGGTGGGCAACGCCGATCAGGCGCGCCGGCGGTGGCCGGTTGCCGTGCTGGGCATCGACCAGGGCGATACGGATGGTTTCCGGGCGCAGTGTCCGGATCTGCCCCAGCAAGGTGGTGGCATTGAGGTCCGGCAGCTGCGGGCAGACGATCACCGCGTCCACGCCCTGCGTCGCCACTGCCGTCATCGCGGTGTGGCCGTCGGCGGCGGTCAACGGCTGCCAGTCTTCCCCAAGATCGGCAATGAATTCGGTCAGCTCGGCCGGCAGGCTGGCTGCATCTCCAACAAGCAGAATACGCACGACACAATCCCCTGGCTGTCTCGACGCTGGATGTCGACGACGTGTGAAGTGACGCAATTTACCTAATACAGCACCCGGAGTGCTGTGCCGTGGTGTTGAAACGTGACCCGCATCGCTCCGGCAGGACACACCGGAGCGACGCGGTTCAGGATCAGGCCTTGCTGCCTTCCAGGTAGCGCGCGTGCGCTTCGACCAGGATCTGCTTGGCTTCCGCCGCGCCGCCCCAGCCGTCGAGCTTGACCCACTTGCCCTTTTCGAGGTCCTTGTAGTGCTCGAAGAAGTGGCCGATGCGCTCCAGCCAGTGGCTGGAGACCTGCTCGATGTCCTCCACGTGGGCATAGCCGCTGAAGATCTTGGCGACCGGCACAGCCAGGATCTTCTCGTCGCTGCCAGCCTCATCGCTCATCTTCAGCACGCCGACCGGGCGGCAGCGCACCACCGAGCCCGGCACCAGCGGCAGCGGCAGCACCACCAGCACGTCGGCCGGATCGCCGTCGCCGCACAGGGTGCTGGGCACGTAGCCGTAGTTGCACGGGTAGCGCATCGGGGTCGACAGGATGCGGTCGACGAAGATCGCGCCGGTTTCCTTGTCCACTTCGTACTTCACCGGCTCCGAGTCCTTCGGGATCTCGATGATGACGTTGATTTCTTCCGGCGGGTTCTTGCCGGGCGAGACGAGTTCCAGACCCATGGTCGTGCTCCAGGTGGGGATGTAGGCGGATAGCCCTCCATTTTATGCCTTTGCAGGCCGCTGTGCAGGTGGGGCGACCCCTACAGGCCGCTGCGCAGGTGGACGACCTGCGGCGCCCGCCTTGCCCGATGGGCCCGGAAGGCCGGCCGGCGCAGGCTGCTGGCTCGTTCCCTGGGAGATATCCGCCATGTCCTGGACAACCCGCTGCTGCGGCACGTTCCTGTTGTTCGCAACCCTGCCGGCGCTGGCACACGCCAGCCATGTCGACCTTGTCGACTACCCCTCGCCCCAAGCCAATCGGGACCGCTTCCACCGGTTGCAGGCGTCGCTGGTGCGCGAGTTCGACGGCATCTGCGCCGACACCTTCTGCGAAGGTGAGTACAGCAACTACCGGGTACTGACGTTCCGCTGTGCCGTGCAGGCCGAAGCCGGCACCGTACGCCACTGCGCCTGGGGCATCGTGGCCAGCGAGCTGCGGGTCGAACCGGTCCGTGGCGAAGTGCAGGTGGACAATGCGCGCTGGATCTGCCCCGTCACCCTTGGGGAGGGGATTCCGGTGGAGGTGTTCCACGCGACGCTGGAGCAGGAGGAGGGCGCGTTCGAGCCCTTCCCCGGCACCGATGTGACGGTCTTCGACACACTGCCGACCTGCCTGGGGCGGCCGGGCAATGCCGGGAGGGCCGCCTGATGCGCGCGCTGAAGAGGGTTGTACTTGCAGGCCTGATGGGGCTGGCCGGCGCGGCACACGCTGCGCCGGCCTATGTGGATGCACGCCTGTTCCCCAGCCAGACGGCTGGGTGGCAACGCTTCCTGGCGGTCGAACGGTCGCTGCGGCAGAGCTTTGACCACGTCTGCGGTGACACCTTCTGCGAAGGCGAATACAGCAATCTGCTGCCGATGCGGTTGCGCTGCTCGGTGCATGCGGCAAGCGGCGCCATCCAGAGCTGCATCTGGACCTTCGCCGGCAGCGCCACCACGGTGGCTGATGATGGACGGATCGATGTCGACCTGCGCAGTTTCGCCTGTCCACTGCCCGTGGCGACGGGAACACGGCTTGAGGATTTCCTGCGTGCGCTGGAGCAGGCCGCGCCCGACCGTGCGATCCACGTCACGCCGCCAGGCAGCCGCATTTCGATTCACGAGGGGCTGATCGGTTGCCTGTGATCCTCTCAAATGAGAACGTGACTGATTCGCATTGACGGTGTAGCATGCGCGGCGCCCTCCCGTCGTACCGGCTCCGCGCATGCCATCCAATGCCGCCACCCTCACCGAACTGCTGATCCGAGAGCGGCCGGCGCTGCTGCGCCGGGTGCAGCGCATCCTGGGGGGCGACCCGGGTGCGGAGGACGTGATCCAGGCTGTCTGGTTCAAGGCCCGCGGGGTGGGCAACGCCCCGTTGATCGACAATCCCAGGGCCTATCTGTACCGCCTGGCAGCCAACCTGGCGACCGATCATGGACGCGAGTCGACGCGCCGCAACCGCCTGTTGGCCGATCACTACCTGTGGGGACCGGACGAGGCTACGTCCACGTCCACCGAAGAGCAGGTGATGGCGCAGGATGAGCTGCAGCGTGTCCTCGATGCGGCCAGCCACCTGCCGGAGCCGACCCGTGCCATCTTCCGCCTCAATCGGCTGCAGGGCCTGACCCAGGCCGAGATCGCGCGTCGCCTTGGCGTGTCGGTCACCACCGTGGAGAACCACATCCGCGCCGCGTTGCAGCGCCTGGCCTGGGCCCGCAGCGGCCGCTGAGCGGACGCGCTTGGGGATGGGCCTGGTTCAAACGTCTTGATGGCTGGGCTGTACCTGCGGTCCAGTTCCCTCTCCCCGCGCGTGAGTATTCCTGTCCGCCAGCCAATGAGCCCGCCGAACACTTCTTCTCCCGCCGCCTGCGAAGACGTCGTGGCCGAACAGGCCATGCGCTGGATCGCGTGGCTGGCATCGGGCGACATCACCGATGCTGGCATGTGCGAATTCGAAGAGTGGCTGGCGCAACCGGGCCATCGCCACGCCTTCGAGCAGCAGCGCACGCTGTGGCGCAGCCTCGGCCCTCGACCGGCTGTCGCGTCTGCGGTGCGGCGCCGGCGTCAGCGGCTGCGCTGGATGACGGCTGCCGCTGCCGCCCTGGCGATGCTGATGGTCTGGCCCGAGGCGTCCCTGCGCCTGCAGGCGGACCACCGCAGCCGCCAGAGCGTCCAGCATGTGCAGTTGCCCGACGGCAGCCGTGCGGTGCTCGACGCGGACAGCGCGATCGCCGTGCACTTCGATGCGGGCACTCGGCGGGTCGATCTGCTGCGTGGCCGCGCCTGGTTCGAGGTGGTCGCCGATCCGCAGCGGCGCTTCAGCGTGGCCGCAGGCAACGGCGTGGTTGAAGACATCTCCACGGCATTCTCCGTGTCGCGGGTCGAGGAAGCGGTTGAAACCCAGGTCGCGCAGGGCAGGGTGCGCGTGGCCGCCCCGGCCGACAGTGGCTGGACCTATCTGCAGGCGGGGCAGCGTGCGCAGTACGGTTCCGCGTCCGGCGTCGTCCGCCTGAGCGATGTCGCTGCCGACAGCGTGGGTGCGTGGCGCCAGGGCGAACTGCTGCTTGAGCAGGCCAATGTTGCCGATGCAGTGCATCTGCTTGGTCGTTATCGTGCTGGTCCGACCTTCGTGCAGGGCGACCTTTCGACCTTGCCGGCCGTGAGCGCCGCACTGCGTATCGATCGCCCCGAACAGGCCCTGGATGCACTCGCGGAGACGACGGGGCTGAGGATCACCCGCCTGCCGATGGGTGTGGTCATCGTTCACAGATGACGCCGTGTCACGTGTGGAGACGTGATCGGCAGTGATCCCCCTTGGGGCTGTGGCGCTGCCGTTCGTCTTACTCCACGAACGTACCCGCAGCCGCCACGTACGTCGCCGTGTCCACGCGTGCCGTGGATGACGCCGCGCCTGCGGCTCCGCTTTCCTGACAGGTTTCTCCATGTTCGATTCCCCACGTCCGGGCCGCACTCCGCGCCCGTCCCGACTGTGTGTCGCACTGCTCGCCGCCGGTATTGCCGGCGCAGTACCGCCCGCGCTGGCCCAGGATACTGCCAACCCGCAGGTAGCCGCGCAGCGCTTCGACATTCCCGCGCAGCCGCTCGACAGCGCGTTGCGCAGCTACATGCGGCAGTCCGGCGTACAGGTGGTCTATCCGGCTGCGTTGGCCAGCGGCGTCACGTCGCAGGCGGTCAGCGGCCCGCTCACCGCAGACGAGGCGCTGACGCGGCTGTTGCAGGGCAGTGGCATGGGCGTGCGCCGTGTCGGCGACGGTGCAGTGACACTGGCAGCGGCTGGCGCCCTGCAGGCGCAATCGCCGACCATCACCGGCCCGCTGCGTGTGGCCGGCGATCGCGTCGCTGAAGGCATCGGCAGCGACGAGGCGCGCCTGCTCGACACCTATCGCAGCGTCGGCTCGACCACCACGCTGGATCGCACAACGCTGGAGCGCTTCCGTGGCACATCCAACGGCGACATCGTCAAGGGCGTGGCCGGGGTCACCGCCGGTGATCCGCGCGTGGGCAACGGATTCGACGTGAACATCCGCGGCATCCAGGGCCAGAGCCGCGTGCCCGTCATCATCGATGGCGGGCAGTCCAGCATGGACACCTACCGGGGCTACGCCGGCCAGTCACAGCGCAGCTATCTTGATCCGGACCTGATCTCACGCCTGACCATCACCAAGGGCCCCAGCCTGAAGGCCAACGCGTCCGGCGGCATCGGCGGCGTGGTGGAGATGGAGACGCTGAACGTGGGTGACATCCTGCGCGAGGGCCGCGACGTCGGCGTCCGCGTGCGCGCTGGGTTGGCCAACGCCAGCGCCAACAGCGTGCCGGCATACAGCGCCGTGCCCCGCACGGACCGCAGCGCCACCGGAAGCCAGTTCTTCAACGTTGCCGCCGCCGGGCAGTGGGACCGCTTCGATCTGGTCGCGGCGTACGCCCGCCGCGACAACGGCAACTACTTCTCCGGCAGGCACGGATACGATGACTTTCCGCAGACCCGGCGCACGCTGGCACCGTTGAATCCGCCGCGCACAGAAGTGTTCAACACCTCCTCGCGCTCGACGTCGGCCCTGCTCAAGGGCACCTGGCGCATCGACGATGCGCAGACCCTCGAAGCCGGCTATCGCCGCTATGAAGGCCGCGCCGGCGAGATCATGGCCTCGCAGATCATCCGCGTCGAACGGGATCGCATTCCACAATGGGACCCGGGCCATGTCGACATGGACAGCTACAGCCTGCGCTATCGCTTCGATCCAGACAGCGAGCGAATCGATCTGCGTGTCAACGCCTGGTACACCGATGCCGACAGCGTGATGTACAACAGCCTGACCGGCATCACGCCGTGGTACTTCGACCGCCGTACCGAGTGGTACGACGCGCCGAGTTTCAGCGGCGATCCGGGTTACAAGGATGCCTACCGCAATCCGCTGCGACAGAAGCGCTTCGGCCTGGATGCCAGCAACACCTCGATCTTCGACACCCGTGCAGGCGTGTTCACCCTCGACTACGGCCTGTCCTACAGCGACGAGGACATCGCACCGGGCAGCTCCGCACCGATCAAGCAGGATGATCTGGTCAACAACCGTTTCCTGCGCAACGCTGAGCGCAAGGAATACAGTGCGGTGGCGTCGCTGAAGTGGCAGCCCGACGAACACTGGGAGTTGATGGCCGGTGGCCGCTGGAACCGGGTGGACGTGCATGACCGCAATCGTCTGGCCACACCCGATGCCTATGAAGTGCAGGGACAGTACCGCTACACCGAGCTGCTGGATGGCAACCCGGCACTGCCCTCCTGGCGCGCCAAGCGCATCGCGCTGCTGAACTGGTATCCGGACGCCGATGGTGCGTTCACCCAGGCCTCGCTGTTGGCCTCGCCGTACAAGAAAGGCACAGTGGCTGACATCGGTGGCTGGAACTTCTACGACGCTGACGCACCGGAAGACCTGGAGGTGCCGGTCAGCTGGACCTGGTCGCAGCCGATCCGTCGCCGCGACAGTGCCTTTTCACCCACCGCCAGCGTGGCCTATCGCTTCAGCGAGGACACGATGGTCTACGTGAAGTACGCCGAGGGCACCAAGCTTCCGAGCCTGTTCGAGACGACACTGGGCCTGTTCACCGCTGCCAAACCCGTCGGAGAGCTGAAGCCGGAGCGCGCGCGCAGTTGGGAAATCGGTGCCAGCACCGTCCACCATGACCTGTTCACCGCCGGCGATCGCCTGGCGCTGAAGCTGGCGTACTTCGATACGCGCATTGATGACCTGATCACGCGTGACTACCGCACGCTGTCGGCCGGCCTGATCCGCAACGTCGACCAGTTCAAGGTCTCAGGCATGGAGGTCCAGTCCAGCTATGACAGCGGCAAGGTATTTGCCGACCTGTCCGCGCATTACTACTTCAAGGCCAAGACCTGCGCCCCGGACATCGCCGCCGAGCGCCGGGCGTACGGTGCACAGCGCAACAACGATGAACTGGCCAGTACGCCCAACTGCGTGGACGGTGGCTTCGAGGGTTCCTACACCAATACGCAGAACCCGCCGCGCTACATGGTGAACCTGACGGCTGGATCGCGCCTGTTCGACGAGCGCCTGACCTTCGGCACCCGGGTGATCCACAACGCCGGCCCGATCAGCAGACTGGACAAGGACTGGAATGTCGGCCTTTCGGCGATCCAGCAGCTGTACCGGCCCACCACTCTGGTGGATCTGTTCGCCAGCTGGCGATTCAGCGACCAGCTGTCGGTGGAGGCGAATGTGGACAACGTGACGGATCGTTACTATCTCGATCCGCTCGCCTTGGGCGTGATGCCCGCCCCGGGCCGTACCGCGCGCCTTGCGTTCACCTGGAGGTACTGATTACCTGCGCAGAGCGCCTTCGGTGGGTGCGGACCTTGGTCCGCACCGCCTTGCCGCGACCGCGGGCTTACAGCCCGGTCGCTGCCTTCACCGCATCTTCGTGCAGCGACTCGTTCAGTTCATCGACCACCGTGCTCCAGGCCGCATCGGCCTGCAGCGATTCGGCCAGGAACTGCCGCTGGCCATCGTTCCAGTAGGGCGCGTCGGCCACCGCCACGCCGGTAGCCAGCTGGTGGTCGCGGATGAAGCGGGCGATGCCCTCGGCGCTGGCATCCAGGCCCAGCTGCAGGAACAGGTTGGTCATGCGCGGTTCGGTGGTGATCATCATCGGTTCCCGGCGGGAAAGAGGGAGGGGCATTATCGACGCAAGCGGGCTTGGGGAAAGCCCTGCGCCGCACGTCTACAGCAGGACCTCTCTCCCAGGTACCCTCCGTGAACGCACATATCGCTCCTGAAGACAGCCGTAGCCTGCGCCTCAAGGCCGCCACGCGCGACAGCCACGGCGCGCTGGACAAGCGCATCATGGCCGGTGACATCTTTGCCGATCTCGGCAGCTTCGCCCGCTTCCTGCGCGTGCAGTACCGCTTCCATCGCAGCATCGACCGGCTGTACGCCAGCCCGGCGCTGGACGCATTGCTGCCGGGGCTGGCCGGGCGTCGGCGTCTGCAGCAGGTGGCAGCTGATCTGCACGACCTGGGGCAGGATCTCCCTGGCGCGGACATGGCGCCGTTGGCAGGTGACCTGCCGTTGCCGGTGGCGCTGGGGTGGCTGTACGTGGCCGAAGGCTCCAACCTGGGGGGCACGGTGCTGTACAAGATGGCCGCGCGGCTTGGCCTGGACCAAGGGTTCGGTGCCCGCCACCTGGCTGCGCACCCGGATGGCGCGGCCCGCCACTGGCGGGAATTCACCGCCGCGTTGGATGCGGTGCCCCTGAGCGCCGCGCAGGAACAGCAGGTGATCGATGCCGCCGATGCCGCGTTCCGTAGCGTGCATGGCCACGTTGAAATCGAGTTCGGCTGATGCCCGGGCTCTGCCTGCGGGCGATGCGCTGATGCGCTGGCTGTGGTTCGCGCTGGGCTGGATGATGGTCGGGCTGGGGGTGATCGGCGCGTTGCTGCCGGTGATGCCCACCACCATCTTCCTGATCCTGGCGCTGGGCTGCTTCGCGCGCAGTTCGCCACGGTTCGAGCAACGGCTGCTGGCACATCCTCGCTACGGCCCGCCGCTGCGACTGTGGCGGGAACAGGGCGCGGTGTCGCGCCGGGGCAAGGCATTGGCCAGTGCCGGCATGGCGGTGGGGTTCGCCTTGTTCTGCTGGGGCGCGCACCCTTCCTGGCGGCTGCTGCTGGGCGTGGGGCTGTTCTTCGCGGTCAGCGCCGGCTATGTGCTCAGCCGGCCGGCGCCACGACTGGAGCCGCCCCAGAGTGTCGAACGTGGCGATGTCGGCGATCCACGCCGCTGTGGGCGTCGCTGGAATCGCTGAGTCCGGGTGAGGGGGTGGAACCGGGCCCACGCCCGGCTCCACCGATCCGCTACAGCAGCGGCACCAGCAGCAGCGCCACGATGTTGATGATCTTGATCAGCGGATTGATCGCCGGCCCGGCCGTGTCCTTGTACGGGTCGCCGACCGTGTCGCCGGTCACCGCGGCCTTGTGCGCTTCGCTGCCCTTGCCGCCGAAGTGGCCATCCTCGATGTACTTCTTGGCGTTGTCCCAGGCACCGCCGCCGGTCGTCATCGAAATCGCCACGAACAGGCCGGTGACGATCGTGCCGATCAGCAGGCCCCCCAGTGCGCGTGGGCCCAGCAGCAGGCCGACCACCACCGGCACCACCACCGGCAGCAGCGAGGGCAGGATCATCTCGCGGATCGCAGAACGGGTCAGCATGTCCACGGCCTTGTCGTACTGCGGCTTGCCGGTGCCCTGCATGATGCCGGGGATGTCGCGGAACTGCCGGCGCACTTCCTCCACCACCGCGCCGGCGGCACGACCCACCGCCTCCATGGCCATCGCGCCGAACAGGTACGGAATCAGGCCGCCGATCAGCAGGCCGATGATCACCGTGTGGTCACTGAGGTCGAAGCGGAACTCCTGCCCGGGGTTCGCCGCCTGCAGGTTGTGCGTGTAGTCGGCGAACAGCACCAGCGCCGCCAGCGCCGCCGAGCCGATCGCATAGCCCTTGGTCACTGCCTTGGTGGTGTTGCCCACCGCGTCAAGCGGATCGGTGATGTCCCGGATCTCCGAGGGCAGTTCGGCCATCTCCGCGATGCCGCCCGCGTTGTCGGTGATCGGTCCGTAGGCGTCGAGGGCCACGATCATGCCGGCCATCGACAGCATGGCAGTAGCGGCGATGGCGATGCCGTACAGGCCGCCCAGCGCGTAGGCGCCCCAGATCGCGGCACAGACCGCCACCACCGGCAGCGCGGTGGACTTCATCGAGATGCCGAGGCCGGCGATGATGTTGGTGCCATGTCCGGTGGTCGACGCCTGGGCGACGTGCTGCACCGGCTTGTACTGGGTACCGGTGTAGTACTCGGTGATCCAGACGATCAGGCCGGTCAGGACCAGGCCGATGAGGGCGCAGCCATACAGCGCCAATGGACCGTGCACGTTGTCGGACATCAGCCCCGTGGTGATCGGGTAGAAGGCGACCGCCGCCAGAACACCCGACACGATCACGCCCTTGTACAGGGCCCCCATGATCGAGCCACCGGGCTTCACCTTGACGAACAGCGCGCCGATGATCGATGCGATGATCGACACGCCTCCCAGCACCAGCGGATACAGCACGGCGTTGGCGCCGGCTTCGGCGAGCATCAGGCTGCCCAGCAGCATGGTTGCGATCACCGTGACCGCGTAGGTTTCGAACAGGTCGGCGGCCATGCCGGCGCAGTCACCGACGTTGTCGCCGACGTTGTCGGCGATCACCGCCGGGTTGCGCGGATCGTCTTCGGGAATGCCGGCTTCGACCTTGCCGACCAGGTCGGCGCCGACGTCGGCGCCCTTGGTGAAGATGCCGCCGCCCAGGCGCGCGAAGATCGAGATCAGGGAAGAGCCGAAGGCCAGGCCGACCAGCGCATGCAGCGCCTGGTCCATCTGCAGCCCGAGCCGCAGCAGCAGGGCGTAATAGCCGGCCACGCCCAGCAGGCCCAGGCCGACCACCAGCATGCCGGTGATCGCACCGCCACGGAACGCTACGTCCATCGCGGCGCTGATGCCGTTGCGTGCGGCTTCAGCGGTCCGCACGTTGGCGCGCACCGACACGTTCATGCCGATGTAGCCGGCAACGCCGGACAGCACCGCACCCACCGCGAAGCCGACAGCGGTGTACCAGCTCAGGAACACGCCTACGAGCACGAACAACACCGCGCCAGCGATGCCGATGGTCAGGTACTGGCGGTTCAGATAGGCGCGTGCGCCCTCCTGGATCGCGGTGGCGATCGCGACCATGCGCTCATTGCCGGTGGGTTGGCGCAGGATCCAGCGCGCCGAGACGATTCCGAACAGGATCGCGAGAATGGCGCAGCCCAGCGCCAATGACAGCCCGTGACGTTCCAGCATTAGACCCCTCCGCAGAATGGATGATGAGCATCCAGTGGCGATGAACTTCACCACGAGGGGGACGACGGGCTGCAGCCTGGAACCAACCCGTGCCGACCGTGGCGGTCGTCCGACGTATGGCGGTGTTCAGCATTCCCTGGTGGCCGCAGTATGCGTGCACATGCGCCCGGATGGTAGCGCCGTGCGTGGAAGGCGCAGCGCTTGCCCCTCCACCGACGCGCCTTTGCACCCTGTTAAGCCTTCCTCTGCAAGCCTGCGCTCAGTCCTGAAGGAGACCCTCCCATGCGTCTGTCCCTGTTGATGCTTGCCGCCCTTGTGCCGGCAATGCCTGCATCTGCCGCCGAGACCCCGGAACTGCAACGCGCGGTGGGTGCGCCGCAGGCGGTGGGAGCGGTACACACGCTGCGGCAGATTCCCGAAGCCTGTGCGCGGCTGGAGGGCGCCTTCACCGGCCAGGCTGCCGAGCCGTATCGATTCGCCGTGGTCCGTACCAGCGAGCAGTGCCAGCCGCGCGCTCGTTTTGTCGACTTCGCCAAGGCGCAGCCCGCTGTCGACAAGGGCTGGAAGCTCAATGACGTGATCCGCGTGCCCAGCGCGACGTGCCCGGCACAGCAGGCGGTGGTGCGGGTGTGGCGTCTGCCGGTCGACAACCGCCAGTCGCTGGACGGCCAGGGGCAGTCGCGCATCTATCTGGAAGAAGCAAAGAAGCAGGCCGCCGCCGGCAAGATTCCGCAGGTGACGATGTTCGCCGCGCAGCTGCAGGTGGAAGGCAAGGCCTGCAACTGACGCCGTCCGGCAGGGCGAAGCCACGCAGGGCGTGGATGTACTTCGGCGCGCACCGGTAGCGTCGGGCCATGCCCGGCGGAGAACCCGGTAGTGCCGGCCGCTGGCCGGCACCCCTGCCATCACTCGGCCAGCTTCGCACCGCGGGCCACCAGCAGGTCACGCAGTGCCGAACGATGGCAGTGCGCCTCATCCTCGCAGTAGCAGCCCACGCTGATGTCGGTGTGCTGCGACAGCGCGGCCAGCAGATCCAGCGCGTGGGCTGCGTCGGGCGCCTTCATCTCGGCACGGTAGCTGCGGAAGAAGGCATTCCAGTCGGCCGCGGTGGTCGCCCCGCGAGCCTGTTTCACCCGTTCCGCGCTGGGCGACAACGTCGGGAACCAGACGTCGTACCAGTCCTGGCGGGCGAACTCGCTGCGTGGCACGCCGCGCGGCGGGCGGCGTACGGTGCCGATGCGCAGGCCTTCGCCCGGAATGCGCGGAGAACCGAGGCGGACGATCCGCAGGGCCATGATCGCAGTCAGACCTCGAAGGCCGGCAGCGTCTTCTTCACTGCCACGTTCTTCAGCGTCACATACTTCGGCAGGCCGTCGGCGCCGTACGGCAGTGGCGCTTCGCCCTTGATCAGCGGTGACAGATAGGCGCGCGCCCGGGCAGTGATGCCGAAGCCGTCGCGCCGGATGAAGCCGGCCGGCATCTTCTTCTCGTGGTTGGCGATCTTCGACAGCGGCGCGGACTCGATCTTCCAGCGGTACGGTGCGTCGCTGCTGCGCACGATCACCGGCATCACCCCGTTCTGGCCCTTCAATGCCAGTTGCACGGCCGCCTTGCCCACGGCCTGCGCCTGGTCCCAGTCGGTGCGGCTGGCGATGTGACGTGCCGAGCGCTGCAGGTAATCGGGCAGGGCCCAGTGCACCTTCAGCCCCAACTGGTCCTTGACCCGGCCAGCGAGGTGCGCGGCGACGCCGCCCAACTGCGAATGACCGAATGAATCCTTGCTGCCGCCGGCATCGGCGACGAAGCGGCCATCCGCCGTGGCGATGCCCTCGGAGGCCACGACCACGCAGTAACCGACGCGTTCGACCACCGCCTTGACCTTGGCCAGGAAGGCCGCCTCGTCATAGGCACGTTCGGGCAGCAGGATGATGTGCGGGGCCTCATCGTCGCCATTGCCGGCCAGGCCTGCGGCAGCGGCCAGCCACCCGGCATGGCGGCCCATCGCTTCGTAGATGAAGACGCGGGTGGAGGTCTCGGCCATCGCCGCGACATCCAGCGCCGCCTCGCGCACCGACACCGCGGTGTACTTGGCCGCCGAGCCGAAGCCGGGGCAGGTATCGGTAACAGCCAGGTCGTTGTCGATGGTCTTCGGCACGCCGATGCAGGTCAGGTCGTAGCCGGAGGCCTTGGCCAGCTGCGAGACCTTCAGCGCGGTATCGGCCGAGTCGTTGCCGCCGTTGTAGAGGAACCAGCGCACGTCGTGCGCGCGCAGGACCTGCAGCAGACGTTCGTAGCGCGCACGGTCGGCATCGAGCGACTTCAGCTTGAAGCGGCACGAACCGAAGGCACCGCCCGGTGTATGGGCGAGGGCGCGGATGGCCGCCGCACTCTCCCTGCTGGTATCGATCAGCTCTTCGCGCAGGGCGCCCAGGATGCCGTTGCGGGCCGCCAGGACCTTGATGCCCTTGGCCCGGGCCTGTTCGATCACCGCCGCAGCGGTGGCGTTGATGACCGCGGTGACACCACCGGACTGGGCATAGAGGAGGGTACCGTTGCGCATGCTTCTACCTGCTCAGGGGAGGGACATTGCAGGGACATTACCCGGATGCGGTAAAGTGGCGCTATTGCGGTGCAGCGATACCGGACCGTCCGGGACGCGAACCTTCTTTGTTTTCAACACGTTGGAGTCAGGTCAATGCGATTGGTTCTGTTGGGACCGCCCGGTTCGGGCAAGGGGACACAGGCGACGCGCCTGAAGGACAAGCTGGGCATCGCCCATATCTCGACCGGTGACATGCTGCGTGCGGAGATCGCTGCGGGCTCGGAGCTGGGCAAGCAGGCGAAAGCGGTGATGGATGCCGGCAACCTGGTATCGGACGAGATCCTGCTGGGCATGCTTGAGTCGCGGCTGGCCCAGGCGGATGTCGCCAAGGGCTTCATCCTGGATGGCTATCCGCGCAACGTGGCGCAGGCCAATGCGCTGGACGGCCTGCTGGCCAAGATCGGTCAGCCGCTGGATGCGGTGGTGCAGCTGGATGTGGCCACCGAACTGCTGGTCGAACGCATCGCCGGCCGCGCCAAGGAGCAGGGCCGCGCCGACGACAATCCCGAATCGGTGCGCCAGCGCCTGCAGGTCTACAACGACCAGACCGCGCCGGTGGTGGATTTCTATGCAGGCCGGGGCACCCTGGCACGCGTCGATGGCGTCGGCGAGCTCGACGAGATCGAAGCCCGCATCCTGGCCGCGATCAAGGCCTGAACCAGGCGCGCGGCCGGCTGCGGTCGGCATGCAGAACACAGGCCTGGTCCTTGCGGACCAGGCCTGTGTCGTTTTCATAGGTGCCAGCGGAGGGCTTGCTCAGGGCCCCGCAGCATGAGCTCCCTTGGGGATGGCCTCTTGGGGAGTAGGACCGGTTCGGGTACTGCGGCTGGCAATCCGAATTGTGTCCGGGTTCACAGAACATCGCTATCGGGAATTCCCTGACAGGTGGCTGGAGTTTTCTCACATCGGGTGTAGGACTTGTCTGACCCCATTACGGACATTGGCCCTATACAGCCGTGATCGGTCACAATCCTCGCTCATGAGCAGCGTACATATCCTTGCAATCGCCGGCACCTTCATGGGTGGCGTGGCCGCCCTGGCGCGGGAACTGGGCCATACGGTCAGCGGCAGTGACCAGGCCATCTATCCGCCGATGTCGACCCAGCTGGAGCAGCTGGGCATCACCCTGGACCAGGGCTACCGGGTCGACAGCGTGCCGGCGGGCACCGACCAGGTGGTGATCGGCAACGCGCTCTCGCGTGGCAACCCGGCCGTGGAGGCCGTGCTCGACGCCGGCCAGCGCTACAGCTCCGGCGCGCAGTGGCTGTCCGAGCAGGTGCTGCCGGGCCGCGACACGCTGGCTGTGGCCGGCACCCACGGCAAGACCACCACCACGACCATCCTCACCTGGCTGCTGGAGAATGCCGGTCGCGCACCGGGTTTCCTGATCGGTGGCGTGGCCGAGGATTTCGGCGTTTCCGCCCGCCTCGGCCAGGGCCGTGAGTTCGTGGTGGAAGCCGATGAGTACGACACCGCCTTCTTCGACAAGCGCAGCAAGTTCGTCCACTACCGGCCGCTTGTCGCCATCCTCAACAATCTCGAATACGACCACGCCGACATCTTCCCGGACGTGGCCGCGATCCAGCGCCAGTTCCACCATCTGGTGCGCACCGTTCCCGCGCGCGGCCGCCTGATCGTCAACGGCGAGGACCTGCACCTGGCCGAACTGCTGGCAATGGGCTGCTGGACGCCGGTCGAGCGTTTCGGATTCGATCCGGCGCTGGAATGGCATGCCGAACTGCTGGCCGCCGATGGCAGCGCCTTCCGCGTGCACCATCACGGGCAAGCGCTGGGCGATGTGCAATGGTCGCTGCTGGGGCGGCACAACGTGCTCAATGGCCTGGCTGCGCTGGCCGCTGCCCATGCGGTGGGCGTGGCACCGGCCGAGGTGATCCCGGCGCTGGCGCGCTTCCGCAGCGTCAAGCGGCGCATGGAAGTGATCGGCAGCCACGACGGCATCACCGTCTACGACGACTTCGCGCACCATCCCACCGCGATCGCCACCACCCTCGAGGGCCTGCGCGCCAAGGTGGGCGATGCACGCATCGTGGTGGCGATGGAACCGCGCAGCAATTCGATGCGGCTGGGCGCACATGCACACGCGCTTGCGCCCTCGCTGGCGCTGGCCGACGAGGTGGTGTTCCTGCATCGTCCCGAGCTGGCCTGGGACGCAGCGTCGGTGATCGCAGCGGTGCGCGGCCACGCGCACGCGGTACCCGATACCGACGCATTGCTGGCACAGCTGCAGGAGCGCGTGCACCGCGGTGACCACGTGGTGTTCATGTCCAATGGTGGCTTCGACGGCGCGCCGCGCCGATTCCTTGCAGCACTGCAGGCGCGATGAGCACGGACGCGTCACTGCCCCTGTTCCCGCTGCATAGCACCCTGCTGCCTGGCGCGGCGATCGGCCTGCGCGTGTTCGAGCGCCGCTATCTGGACCTGATCCGCGACAGCGGCCGCAGTGCGGAGGGATTCGGCGTCTGCCTGATCCTTGATGGCCAGGAGGTCGGTGCGCCGGCAACGCCGGCCGCCTACGGTGTGCAGGTACGCATCGAGGACTTCGATGTCGGCGCCGACGGCGTGCTGCAGCTGCGCCTGCGCGGTACCCGCCGCTTCCATGTCGAGCGCACCCGGGTGCGCGACAACGGCCTGGTGGTGGCCGATGTGCGCTGGTGCGAAGAAGACCCGGATGACGAGCTGCGTCCACAGCATGCGCTGCTGGCCACCGTGCTGGGTCACATCATCGAGCAGGCCGGCGAAGCCTACGCTCCGGCCAACCCTGCGTTGCTGGACCAGGCAAGCTGGGTCGGTTGGCGGCTGGCCGAGCTGCTGCCGTTGAGCGAACAGCAGCGCCTGCAACTGCTGCAGATGGACGATCCGCATCAGCGCCTGCAGCAGTTGCTGGGCTGGATGCCGTAAGAATCATTCACGCAGCGCTTGGAACTGGTGCCGCCGGGCATGGCCCGGCGCTACCACACGGCATCGCGGTAGCGCCGGGCCACGCCCGGCGGCTCCTCACGGTGCGATGGTCTTCAACCGCAGTACCGGCAACCCGGTTTCGCCGTGCACATCCTCGCGTTGCGGCAGGTCCTGCACGGCGTCCTTCACCGCGTTCAAGGCTGGATCCACGCCGCGCAGCGGATGCCACATGCCGATCCACTGGAAGTGGCGCTCGTAGCGCAGGGTCTGTGCGCTGCCCAGCCACAGTGGCGTGTCGCCCGGCTGCAGCTGCACGGCGGCCGGCCACAGGCGCAGCACGTAGCGCTCGTCCGGACGCGCCCCCTGGCGCACCATCAGCAATGCTTCCACGCGCGTGTCCAGCGTTGCCGGCAAGACCGGCAGCTGCTCCGCACCGGTGTCCTTGTCCAGCATCAGCAATGCTTCCTGCCAACCGGCCTGCTCCTGCAGCGTCCAGCCACGTGCCTCCAGCTGTGCCTGCAACGGGGCCAGGGGACCGGCGACCTGCACATCGAGCGGCCAGCGCTGGTCATCGTCGAACTCGTTGCGGCGCGCCGGCAGCGCGGACCAGTCGTGCTGCCACCACGCCTGCATATCCATCGCCTGCGCGGCGGGCAGGGACGGCTCGAAACGTTCCAGCTTCACCGCGATGTTGCGCGGCGCATACCACATCGCGGCAACGGCGAAGACGCCGTAGAAAAGCCAGGCGACCGGTTTGACCCAGAACGACCGGTTGAACCGGCGGCGGTAAGCAATGCCCAGCACCAGCAGCCAGAACGTGCCGAACAGCATGCCGCCGATCACATCGCTCAGCCAGTGTGCGCCCAGATACAGGCGCGAGAAGCCGATCAGGCTGACCACGATGCCCGATACGAGGTACGGCCAGACGCGGGTGCGGCCGGGCATCTCGCGCGCGATCAGGACCGCGAAGAAGCCGAAGGTGATGGTGGCCATGGTCACAGACACCGACGGGAAGCCGAAGCCACTGCTGGCGTCGACCGGGCGGACCACATCCACGGTCGCGCCGAGCAGCAGGGTCAGGGCCAGGCCGAAGGCGAGCGCGGCCAGCCAGTGCGCCGCAGCCATCCAGCGCCGGCGCCAGATCAGGTAGCCCATCGCCGCGGCAGTGGCCGGCAGCAGTACCGGCCATGCGCCGAGCGAGGCCAGCGCCGCCATCGGGTAGTCGGCCAGCGGGTTGCGCAGCGCCAGCATGGCCTGGTGCACCAGCAGATCGACCGCAAGCGGTTCACCGTGCGCGACCACCAGGGTGAGCAGTGCGAACCAGCCCCAGCCGAGCAGCAGCAGCATCAGTGCCAGCATCGCCAACGGCACCGACTCGCGCCGCTTCGGGTCGAGCACGCCGACCGTGTAACGGCCCAGAGTCGGATGGCGGTTGGACCAGTCGAGCAGGCGCGACAGCCAATGATCCATGCGCGCGGCGGACCAGCGGTAGCCGTACAGCACGATCGCCCAGACCAGGCTGAGGATCACCGCGAGCAGGCCGACCACCACCACCAGGCGACCTGCCACGGCCGCGACCGCGTCATAGGCTTCGCCCAGGATCCAGCCTGGCGCCAGGAACAGCACGGCCCAGGAAATGCTGGCGATGCCGCTGGCCTGCATGTAGCGGCTGGCGGGCATGTTCATCATGCCGGCGATGGCGGGGACGAACGGCCGGATCGCGCCGACGTAGCGGGCCACCAGAATGCTCTTGAAGGCATTGCGGCGGAACAGGTTCTCGCCACGGTCCAGCAGTTGCGGGTAGCGACTGAACGGCCACACGCCGCGCAGGCGATCGCCCCAGCGGCGGCCGATCCAGTAGCTGATGCCGTCGCCCGCGAACGCACCCAGCGCTGCCGCAGCGACCGCGTACGGCCCGGAGATCTGGCCAAGGCCGATGAACACGCCCACGGCGAACAGCAGGGGCAGTGCGGGCACGATGGCGCCGAGAATGATGACCGCATCGCAGAACGCGATCAGAAAAATGACCGCGCCCGCCAGCACGGGATGAGCGGCAATCCACGCGAGGGTGGCGTCGATCCATGAAGAGTCCATTGCCCGATTATAAAGGCGTGAAGGTGACTGGCTCCCAGCCGCTTGCCGACCGTTTGCCACCGTCGGCATCGCCTAGAATGGCGCCATGCCGCATTCGCCAGACGTCCCACCACATGCATTGAAGGCCGACAGCTTCGGCCGCATCCTTCGTATGGAGGGCCCCGACGGGCCGTTCGTGCGCCGCGATCTGGGGGCGACGCCGTTGTGGCTGCGCCTGCCGGCGTGGTGGCTGGCGCGGCGCGAAGCACGCGCGCTGCGCCATATCCACGGCATGGCCGATGTCCCGCAGCTGATCGATTGGGATGGCCGCCACCTGGATCGCAGTTTCATGGCCGGCGATGCCATGTACCAGCGCCCGCCGCGCGGCGACCTCGCCTGGTTCCGCGCCGCGCGGCGCCTGCTGCAGCAGTTGCACCGGCGCGGCGTCGCCCACAACGACCTGGCCAAGGAGGCCAACTGGCTGGTCACCGACGATGGTCGTCCGGCGCTGATCGACTTCCAGCTGGCGGTGATCGGCAATCCGCGCTCGCGCTGGATGCGCCTGCTGGCCCGCGAGGATCTGCGCCATCTGCTCAAGCACAAACGCATGTATTGCCGCGAGTCATTGACGCCGGTGGAGAAGCGCGTGCTCAAGCGCACGTCGTGGGTACGCGAACTGTGGTTCGCCACCGGCAAGCCGGTCTACCGCTTCGTCACACGGCGCATCCTGCACTGGGAAGACAACGAAGGGCAGGGGCCGAAGCCGTGAGACGGTGGAACGTAGTGACCACGCTGCCGAGCGCGGCCAGCGTCCTGCATCCGCAGCTGGCGGGTGCGGGTTTCGTGCATGCCTGCCGCGTCGCCACCCATCGACAGGGGCGCAGTGCACTGCAGGCCTATCGCGACATGGCAGCGACGGTCCCCGCGTGGTTTGACGGGCTGATGGCGCTGCGCAACCAGGGCATGCGCCTGCTCGGGATGAAGGATCTGGGTTCGCTGCGTGCGGTGCAGGCTGCGCAGCATCCGAGTCCCGGGCAGCGGCTCGGCATTTTCACCCTGCAGTCGCTGCACGATGATGCCATCGTGCTGGAGGATGACGACCGGCACCTGCACGTGCAGCTGGCGCTGCAGTGGCAGGGTGACACGCTGGAAGTGGCGACGGTGGTGCATACGCACAACGCGTTCGGGCGCCTGTACATGCTGCCGGTGGACCCGATGCACCGGCTGATCGTGCCGCATCTGCTGCGCAGGCAGGTACGCGCGTACGGGTAGGCCGGGCCCGGCGGCACCCGGCGCCACCGGAGCGCTAGGGCGTTGCCGGCACCAGCTGCTGGCCAATGAAGTTCCGCTTGGCATCGAAGTCATAGCCGATCTGCAGCTGCCCCACATCCGGGCAGGCATGGCAGTCGCGCAGCGGCGTGCGGTACAGCAGGCGGATGCCGCCGCCTTCCAGTGGTGTGGTGCCTGCGGCCTGCGCCGGTGCGAACGGCGTCGCCTGCGGGTTGGCCTTCAGCACTGCCTGCACAGTCGGGTCGGCGCGCAGCGCATCGTCCAGCTGCACCGCATCGACATCGATGCGCTTGCCGCCTGCATCCACCAGACGCGTGCCTTGGTTGGTGTTGGCGCGGAAGGGATATTCAACCGTGGCCACGCCCAGTCCGTCATGCTCATGCCACGCGCTGACATAGGCCAGTTCGCCGCCGGTGGAAAGCTGCTCGGCGGCCGTGATTGCATCCGAGCTGGCGCCGCCGCTGCGCATCGCATCGCGCAGGCAGTCGCGCGTCGCCGCATCGCCTCCCTGACGGCAGGCGTTGAGATCGCCGTCCCACACCACCGCCTCGCTCCAGCGCATCCGGCCATCGGTCGCTGCCTTCTCCGCGCTGGGGGTGTCCGTGGCGACAGGTTCCTTGCCGGGCTCGGGCGAGCTGCCCTGGCAGGCGGTCATCAGGGCGAGTGCGAGGGCAGGCAGCAGCAGACGGGAACGGCGCATGGCGTGGACCTCGTGCGTTGACTGGATGCCCGAGTATCGTCAAGACCGGGTGAACTCCGCGTCGGCGCGGCATACTAGCCGCTCATTGCATACGCTGGAGTCTGGAACGTGGGCAGTCTGCAGGGCAAGACCCTTTTCATCACCGGTGCCTCGCGTGGCATCGGCCTGGCGATCGCGCTGCGTGCCGCGCGCGATGGTGCCAACGTGGCCATCGCGGCCAAGTCGTCGGTGCCGAACCCGAAGTTGCCGGGCACCATCCACAGCGCTGCCGATGCGGTGAATGCGGCCGGCGGCCAGGGCCTGGCGTTGAAATGCGACATCCGCGAGGAAGAGCAGGTGCAGGCGGCCGTCGCCGCTACGGTCGATACCTTCGGTGGCATCGACATCCTGGTCAACAATGCCAGCGCGATCTGGTTGCGCGGCACGCTGGAGACACCGATGAAGCGCTTCGACCTGATGCAGCAGGTCAATGCGCGTGGCAGTTTCCTGTGCGCACAGGCCTGCCTGCCGTACCTGCGGCAGGCCCCGAATCCACACATCCTCACCCTGGCGCCGCCGCCGAGCCTGGAACCGAAGTGGTGGGGTGCGCATACCGGCTACACGCTGGCGAAGATGGGCATGAGCTTCGTCACCCTCGGTCTTGCCGCCGAGTTCGGGCCGCAGGGCGTGGCGGTCAATGCGCTGTGGCCGCGCACGGTGATCGCCACCGACGCCATCAACATGATCCCCGGCGTTGACGCGGCGGGATGCCGCACGCCGCAGATCGTGGCCGATGCCGCGCATGCCGTGCTGGTACGCGAAGCCGCGGGTTTCCACGGCCAGTTCCTGATCGATGACGAGGTGCTGGCACAGGCCGGCATCACCGACCTGTCCGGCTACGCGGTGGATCCGTCGCGGCCGCTGCTGCCGGATCTGTTCCTCGACTGATCCGATGCGAGTGTCACGATCGGCCAACTGCGATAGAATTCGCGGTGTAATCGTTTTCAACAAGGATGTGCGTAGATGCTCCGTCGTACCACTGCAGCGCTGCTCGCTGCGTCGTTGTCGCTTGCCCTGGTCGCCTGTGGTGGCAAGCCGCCCTCCTCGTCCGGCACGTCCGACAAGGCCGATGCCGCGCCGGCGCAGGATGCCCAGCAGCAGCTGACCGCCAAGCTCAACGCCTATATCGGCTGCTTCAACGCGGTCGATTCCGAGGTGCATGGCAGCGCCCGCTCGTACACGGGATGGATCAAGGATCTGGAGGCCGGTCCGAGCGGACGCGAGACCCGTGTGTACGGACCGAGCGAGATCGACGACTACGACATGAAGCAGTGCGACGCACCGATCACCGAGGCGATCGCGGCCCAGCCCGCGCTGCCGGAACTCGATGCGGCGGCTGGCCGCTACCTGCAGGCGCTGAAGGCATTGGTGCCGGTCAGCCATGAGGCACACGACTACTACGAGCGCCAGGATTACGAGGACGACCAGTTCGCCAAGGGCAAGCAGCTGCACGCGCCGCTGATGGCGGCGTTCAAGGCCTTCGCCGGCGCCAGCGAAACGTTCAACGTTGAACTGGAACGCCAGAACGATGCTGCCCAGCGCGAGCACCTCAAGGCGCTGGAACAGGCCGAGGGCCGCACCCGCGAGTACTACCGGCTGGCGATGATGCTGGAAGCGAAAGCGATCATGGACCTGATGGGCGACGACGATTTCGATCCGGCGCAGGCCGATGAGCGGCTGCAGGCCTTCAATCGCATTTCCGACGAAGCACATGCCAAGGTGGCCGATCAGGAGCCGGGCAAGCTGGACTGGAACAGCTTCGAGCGCGAGGCCGAGAACTTCCGTCGCGAGGGCAAGGAGCGCCTGCAGCGGGTCAGCAGCAAGACCCCGTACAACGACTTCGAGCGGCGCATGCTGGACTCGCCGTCGATGGCCCCGCGGGGTTCGGCCGGGCGACTGCTGCATGTCTACAACGCGCTGGTGTTCCAGAGCAACCGGCAGTAGATCCGGGTGACAGTCCAGTGTGCCGACACACTGGTCAGTGCCAGCAATCAGATGCGCTGAGGCGGGAGCGGCGGCAGGCCGCTCACCGCCCCGCGCAGGTACGGGTCAGCGGTTGAAGGTTTCCGGCAGCGCGTTGCCGCAGGCCCGGCAGTGGCGCGCATCCGGTTCGTGGCCTTCCAGCCCGCAGTGCGGGCAGCCCCGGGCATCGCGGCGTGCCGCCAGCTCGGCCTCGTGCATGGTACTGGCCAGTTCGGCGGTGTAGATGCCGGTGGGCACGGCGATGATGCTGTAGCCGATCAGGATCAGCACGGACGTGACGAAGCGGCCGAGCACGGTCTGCGGCACGATGTCGCCGAAGCCGACCGTGGCCATGGTCACCACCGCCCAGTACATGCTGGCAGGAATGTTGCTGAAGCCGTTCTCCGGTCCTTCGATCACGTACATCAGCGCGCCGGCGATGATGGTGATGGTGATCACCGTGAACAGGAACACCAGGATCTTCCGCCGGCTGCGCCACAGCGACTGCATCAGCACGCCGCTTTCCTCGATGTAGCGGGTCAGCTTGAGGATGCGGAACACACGCAGGATGCGCAGTGCACGCACCACCAGCAGGCTCTGCGCGCCGGGGATGAACATCGACAGGTACGCGGGCAGGATCGAGAGCAGGTCGATGATGCCCCACACGCTCACGGCATAGCGCAGCGGGCGCTTGACCACCGCCAGCCGCAGCAGGTACTCGGCGGTGAAGATGAGGGTGAAGCCCCACTCGAGCACGTACAGGCCGGTGGACCACTCGGCGTGCAGGTGCTGCACGCTGTCGATCATCACCACCAGGATGCTGGCGATGATGGTCACCACCAGCAGCAGGTCGAAATTGCGCGAGGGCCGGGTATCGTGCCGGTAGATGATGTCGAACCACTGGCGGCGCCAGCCGGATTCGGTGGCGGGGTTCAGCTGGGGGGCGGAGAACGGTCGCATGGGCGCATTGTGCCGCAGGGGTTCCGGCGCGAGAATGGGCATTCCTGAATCCTGCCGACTGCCATGACCGCCGCGACCGACCCGCTGATCTCCCTTTCGCACTACTACCTGCCGGTCTACAAGCCTCGCCAGGTGGTGCTGGAGCGTGGCCAGGGCGCCCGCGTGTGGGACAGCCAGGGCCGTGAGTTCATCGATCTGGCGGCCGGTATCGCCGTGTGCGGCCTGGGCCACAACGACCCGGATCTGGTGGCGGCACTGGTCGAGCAGGCCGGCAAGCTCTGGCACACCAGCAATGTGTTCTACAGCGCACCGCCGCTGCACCTGGCGGAAGAGCTGGTGAAGGCCAGCCGCTTCGCCGAGCGCGTGTTCCTGTGCAATTCCGGCGCCGAAGCCAATGAAGTGGCGATCAAGATGGTGCGCAAGTGGGCCTCCAGCCAGGGGCGGCCGGCTGACAAGCGGGTGATCATCACGTTCCGCGGCAGCTTCCACGGCCGCACCCTGGGCGCGGTGACCGCCACCGCCCAGCCGAAGTACCAGGAAGGCTATGAGCCGCTGCCCGGTGGCTTCCGCTACATCGACTTCAACGATGAGGTGCAGCTGGAAACGGCGATGGCCGCGGGCGACGTGGCGGCGGTGATGCTGGAGCCGGTGCAGGGCGAAGGTGGCGTGATGCCGGCCAAGTCCGGTTTCCTCAAGCGCGTGCGCGAGCTGTGCGACCAGCACGGCGCGCTGCTGGTGCTGGATGAGATCCAGGCGGGCATGGGCCGTACCGGCACGCTGTTCGCGCACTGGCAGGATGACGTGGTGCCGGACATGGTCACCCTGGCCAAGGCGCTGGGAGGCGGCTTCCCGATCGGCGCGATGCTGGCCGGCCCGAAGGTCGCCGAGACCATGCAGTTCGGTGCGCACGGCACCACCTTCGGTGGCAATCCGCTGGCTGCTGCCGTCGCCCGCGTTGCGCTGCGCAAACTGTCCTCGCCTGAGATCGCCGCCAATGTCAGCCGCCAGTCGAAGGCGCTGCGCGATGGTTTCGCCCGCATCAGCGAGGATTTCGGCGTGTTCAGTGGCGTACGCGGTCGCGGCCTGATGCTGGGCGCGGTCCTGGCCAAGGACTTCGCCGGGCAGGCCGGTGCCATCCTCGATCACGCGGCCGAACACGGCCTGCTGACCTTGCAGGCCGGTCCGGACGTGCTGCGTTTCGTGCCGTCGTTGAACATCACCGACGAAGAAGTGGCCGAAGGCCTGAAGCGCCTGCGTGCCGCTGTTGCGGCGTTCGTCGCCGCACGCTGAAGCCTTGGCGCTGACCCCGTTGCCGCGGAATCGCTGTAGAGCCGAGCCCATGCTCGGCTCATCTCCACGTCAGGCAACAGCAGCCGAGCATGGGCTCGGCTCTACAGCGGTCACGTGATCCGGTAGCGCTTCAACACCTTGCCCAGCCCACGGCCATCGTGCACCGTTTCCGCGTGCAGCCCAGCGGCGCGTGCGCCGCGCACGTTGGCGAACAGGTCATCGACGAACAGCGTGTGCGCAGGCGCCGCATCAAGCATCTCCAGCGTGCGCAGGAACACCTCCGGCGCCGGTTTGCGCAGGCCGAAATCGGCGCTGCAGAACACGCGACCCAGCAGGGCAGGGAACAGCTCCGGCAGCAGGGAAGGCAACGCCTGCTTCATCAGCGCGCCATTGTTGGTCAGCACCGCCATCGGCAGCTGCAGGGCCCGCAGCCGTTGCAGGACTGCGCGCTGCGGATGGCTCGCGGCTTGCCGCGCTGCCGTCCAGGTGTCCACGTCGATGGTCCTGTGCAGAAGCTCTCCCAATCGCGCCAGATAGGCAGGGCCGCCCAGCAAGCCATTGTCATGCGCGGCTTCCAGCCCGCTGTCGTACAACGCGGCCTGCACGGCCTGCGTCGGAACCCCCAGCGCCTTCGCCAGATGCAGCACGCGTTGCGCGCGCTGGTAATGCACCAGCACGCCGTCTACATCCAGCAGCAACAGGTCGATCCGCATCGGCCGAGCATGCCATTGCGGCAAGTGTGCGGGAAACCCTGGAGTGGGCATGCGACAGACGGTCGCAGACGCGGCCACAGGGGGCTGCCTAGAATGGCGCTTGAATCCGCAGGAGAGGCAACGATGAAGGCTTGGATGGTGGCAGTGGGACTGGGCGCGCTGATGCTGGCGCCGTCGGCGATGGCGCGGGTGTGTGCGGTAAGCATCGACAGCACCGACCAGATGAGCTTCAGCAGCCGCGAGATCAAGGTCGCCGCCGACTGCACCGCCGTGGATCTGACCCTGCGCCACACCGGCAAGTTGGCCGCCACTGCCATGGGCCACAACTGGGTGCTGACCCGCAGTGCCGATTACCAGCCGGTGGCGATGGCGGGCATGCGCATGACCCTGGCCGACAGCTACCTGCCGAAGGCCGACAAGCGCGTGTTGGCGCACACCAAGGTGATCGGCGGCGGCGAGACCACGCGCGTGCGCTTCTCTACCCAGGGCCTGCAGAAGGGCGGTGACTACACCTTCTTCTGCTCGTTCCCCGGCCACTTCGCGATGATGAAGGGCACGTTCGTCTTTGGTTGACGCCGTTTGCAGCGTCGCACCATGCTTGACTGCTCTTTTCCGCGCTGCGTACGATGAGCCGGGCATGGCTCGGCTCTACACGTTGCAGTAGATCCACGCCAGGCGTGGATACGGTGCAAGGCAGTGCCAACCAAGGTTGGCACCTGCCATGGGCAGGGCTCAGCCCTTGGCGGCCTTGAACGCCACGCGTGCAGCGGCCAGCGTCGCTTCGATCACCGCATCGTCGTGCGCACTGGACAGGAAGCCGGCCTCGTACGCCGACGGCGCCAGGAACACGCCCTGGTCCAGCATGGCGTGGAAGAAGCGGTTGAACGCCGGAATGTCACAGGCGGTGGCCTGCGCATAGGTCTCCACCTTCTCGCTGGTGAAGAACAGCCCGAACATCGCGCCGACCCGGGTCGTGGTCACGGCCACTCCGGCGTCTGCGGCCGCAGCTTCCAGGCCCTCGCACAGGCGTGCGGTGCGCTCGGCCAGGTCGGCGTGGAAGCCGGGCTGCTGGACCAGTTCCAGCATTGCCAGGCCGGCCGCCATCGCCACTGGATTGCCGCTGAGCGTGCCGGCCTGGTAGATCGGGCCGGCGGGGGCGATCTGCTGCATCAGGTCGCGGCGACCGCCATAGGCGCCCACCGGCATGCCGCCGCCGATGATCTTGCCGAAGGTGGTCAGGTCCGGCGTGATCCCGTAATGCGCCTGCGCGCCGCCGAGCGCCACGCGGAAGCCGGTCATCACTTCATCGAAGATCAGCAGTGCGCCGTGTTGCGTGCACAGCTCGCGCAGGTGCTGCAGGTAGCCGTCGCGTGGCGGGATGCAGTTGGCGTTGCCCACCACCGGTTCGATGATCAGGCCGGCGATCTCGCTGCCCTGTGCCTCGAACAGCGCGGTGGCGGCTTCGAAGTCGTTGTAGGGCAGGGTCAGGGTGAGTTCGCTCAGGCCTGCTGGAACGCCCGGCGAGGTGGGCACGCCAAGGGTCAGCATGCCGCTGCCGGCCTTCACCAGGAACGAGTCGCCATGGCCGTGGTAACACCCTTCGAACTTGACGATGCGGTTGCGACCGGTGGCACCGCGGGCCAGGCGGATCGCCGACAGGGTCGCTTCGGTGCCGGAGTTGACCATCCGCACCATCTCGCAGGACGGCACCAGGCGGGTGATGGTCTCGGCCATGGTCACTTCGGCGGCGCACGGCGCACCGAACGAGAGGCCCTGTTCGACGGCCTTCTTCACCGCCTGGCGTACGGCCGGATGATTGTGGCCGACGATCATCGGACCCCAGGAACCGACATAGTCGATGTAGCGGTTGCCGTCCACGTCGTACAGGTAGGCGCCATCGGCGCGCTCGACGAAGAAGGGCTCGCCGCCGACCGACTTGAACGCGCGGACCGGCGAATTGACGCCGCCCGGCAGCAAGTGCTGGGCACGGGAGAACAGGGCGTGGGACTGGTCGTGGTTCATCGGGTTTCCTGGGTGTTACCGGAACTGGGCGAGGTAGGCGCGCTGGGTGGCGACCGGGTCCGCTGCGGCGTAGATGCCGCTGACCACGGCCACCAGGTCGGCTCCGGCCTCGATGAGGGGACCGACATTGTCCGGCGTCAGGCCGCCGATCGCCACCCGCGGTACGCCCAGTGCGGCGCTCTGCCGCAGCAGATCGATGTGGGCACGGCTGGTGGTGATCTTGGTGGTGGTCGGAAAGAAGGCGCCGAAGGCCACATAGCTGGCGCCAGCGGCTGCGGCGGCCTCGGCGTTGGCCAGCTGGTCGTAGCAGGAGGCGCCGATGATGGCGTCGGCACCGAGCAGGGCGCGCGCGCTGGCGATGTCGCCGTCGGTACCGCCCAGATGCACGCCGGCTGCGCCCACGGCCCGGGCCAGTACCGGGTCATCATTGACGATCAGCGGCACGCCGTGCTCTGCGCACAGCGCCTGCAGTGCGGTGGCCTGTTCCAGCCGCAGCGCGTCGCTGGCGGTCTTGTTGCGGTACTGCAGCCAGGTGGCGCCGGCGGCCAGCAAGGGCGCGGTGCGGGCCAGCAGGCGTGCGGTGTCGGGCTCATCCGGGGTGATGAGGTAGACGCCACGGGGCGCCGGGGAAGCAGAGGTCATCGATGGCTACCGGTGAGTGGACCGCGATGGGACAATGGCGGCCCGTGAATTCAACCCCGATTATCCGATGAGCGACGCCACCCCCACCACCCTGCGTACCTGGATGTGCGTGGTCTGCGGCTTCCTTTACCACGAGGCCGACGGCCTGCCGGAAGAGGGCATTGCGCCGGGCACGCGCTGGGAAGACATTCCGGACACCTGGACCTGCCCGGACTGCGGCGTCACCAAGGCCGATTTCGAGATGGTCGAGGTCGATTGACGGACGTGGGGCGGGCCGCAGGTCCGCGCACCGACCGCCTCAATGCAGCCGTGGCATCGGCCCGCCCAGATCGATCAGCTTCTCGCGCAGCCACTGCGCGTCGCTGGCCTCGGGATTGCGCTTGAGGTACTGCCCCAGATCGTGCCGGGCTCCCGTCAGGTACTCCAGCTGCAGGTAGGCCAGGCCCCGGTCGCGCAGGGCGTCGTCCTGCTCCGGCGCCAGCTTCAGCAGGCGGTCGGCACTGCGCGCGGCACGGTCCCATTCACCGGCCTCGGCATACACGCCGTGCAGGTTGCGCAGCATCCGCATCAGGATCGCGCGGGACGGTGCCGGATCGAGAATCTGCGCCAGCACCTGGTCGTCGGGCATCTGCCCGCCCAGATGTGACTTTGCGCGCTCCCGCAGTTCGTCCACATCCAGCGGCCGACCGCCGTTGAACGGGTCCATCACCAGGACACCGTCATCCACCGGCAGGCGCACCAGGAAGTGGCCGGGGAAGGACACGCCGTCCAGCGGAATGCCCAGCCGCCGCGCGACCTCCATCTGTACCAGCGCCAGCGAGATCGGATTGCCGAGCCTGCGCTCGAATACCTGGTTGAGATAACTGTTGCGCGGATCGTAATACTCGTCGTGGTCCCCGCTGTAGCCCAGTTCGTCGAACAGGTGGCGATTGATCGCGGCCATTTTCAGCGGACTGCGCTCGATGCTGTCCACTTCGGCGCGAAGGTGGTCGACATGGCTCTGGATCAGCGCGTCGTAGGTGGACGGCTGCAGATCCGGATACTCATCGCGCGCGATCAGCAGCGCGGTCGGCAACAACGGCAGCGCCTCGTCTTCGAGGTCGGCCAGTGCATCCCAGTCGGGGAGTGTGATCCGGTCCGGCATGGTCACAGACTGGCGGCAATCGCAGACGGATTCAAGCGGTGTGGCGTGAAAAATCCAGGGGTCAGATCCCGTCCGCGTGCGAAAGGGATCCGACCCCGACCGGGGTGCCGGCCGGCCGCCGGGCCGCGTGGGCCTACTTCTCGATGCCCGGGCCGAAGGTCAGTTCGGTACCATCCTTCAGCTTGAGCTTCTCGGCCTGGCCGGCGTTGAGTTCCAGCACGTACCGGGCCGGGCCGCCGCTGGGATAGGGCGGGCACATGTCGCCGGCCGAGCAGGGCGGCACGTCGCGCTGCTGGCTCACCAGCCTGCGCTGGCTGTCGAAGTACAGGATGTCCAGCGCGATCTTGGTGTTCTTCATCCAGTACGCCTGCATTTCCTCGCGGTCATGGATGAACAGCATGCCGTGGTCAACGGGCATCTGGTCGCGGAACATCAGCCCGCGTGCGCGGGTCTCATCATTGGTTGCCAGCTCCACGTGGTAGCGGGCGCCGTCCAGTTCGACCCAGTGACGGGCCGCATCGGTGGCACAGCCGGCCAGGGCCAGCAAGGGAAGCATCAGCAGCGAACGCAGCAGCGACATCGTCAGGATCCTTCGCGTGAGGGTCAGAGCACGACCGGCGGTTCGCCGCCGATGATCACCACGTCGGCACGGCGACGGGCAAACAGGCCGACGCAGACCACGCCCGGCAGCTGGTTGAGTTCGCGCTCGAGCTTTTCCGGATCGGTGATCTGCAGGTTGTGGATGTCCAGGATCTGGTTGCCGTTGTCGGTGACCACGCCCTCGCGCCAGGTCGGCTGGCCCCCGGTCATGTCGCGGATCTGCCGGGCCACCAGGCTGCGTGCCATCGGAATCACTTCCACCGGCAGCGGGAACCTGCCCAGCACCGGGACCTGCTTGCTCGGGTCGACGATGCAGACGAAGCGCTCGCTGGCCTCGGCAATGATCTTCTCGCGGGTCAGTGCAGCGCCACCGCCCTTGATCAGGCACTTGCCGGGATCGCACTCGTCGGCGCCGTCGACGTACAGCGACAGGTTGCCGGTGTGGTTCAGCTCGATCACCTCGATCCCGTGCTGCTTCAGGCGCGCGGTGCTCTGTTCCGAGCTGGACACCGCACCCTTGATGCGATGCTGGATGCGCGCCAGCGCATCGATGAAATAGGCGACGGTGGAACCGGTGCCGACACCGACGATCATGCCGTCTTCGACGTACTCGATGGCTTTCTCGGCGGCCAGGCGCTTGGCTTCGGACATGGGAGGAACTCTCAGCAGGGAATCAGGATTTCTTTTCCAGCGACAGCAGCAGCTTCCACTGCGCGGCGGTCACCGGGAACACCGACAGCCGGTTGCCCTTGGCAACCAGCGGGAAGCCCTCGCCGAGCGCTTCGGCGTGCAGCTTGATCTCGTCCAGCGCGATCACCTGCCTGAGCTTGCGGTCGAAGGCCACGTCCACCAGCATCCAGCGCGGGTTCTCGCGCGTGCTTTTCGGGTCGTGGTAGTCGGATCGGGGGTCGAACTGGGTATCGTCCGGGTAGGCCGGGCTGGCGACCGTGGCCAGGCCGACGATGCCGGGGACCTTGGTATTGGAGTGGTAGAACAGGATGCCGTCGCCGACCTGCATGCCATCGCGCATGAAGTTGCGCGCCTGGTAGTTGCGTACCCCGTTCCACGGCTCGACCTTGACCCGGGCCAGGTCATCGATGGAGAAGGCGTCCGGCTCGGACTTCATCAGCCAATAGCGCTTGCGGGCGGTCATGCGTTCACGGGGGCAGCGGAGGGGAACAGGGTGCCGGCTTCGGTGCAGATCGCATCCACCGGCACGTCCCACGACGCCACCGGCAAGGACTCGACCTGCTGCACCGCGAAGGCAGCACCGACCAGCCAGGGCGGCGCCGGCCGGTCGTGGCGGAAGGCGAAGCTGCGATCATACCAGCCGCCCCCCATGCCCAGCCGCCGGCACTGTGTGTCGAAACCCACCAGCGGGGTCACTACCAGCGCCATCTGCGCCGGTTCCAGCGTGTCTTCCACGGCCACGTCCGGTTCCGGAATGCCGTAGCGGTTGCCGGTCAGGGGCTGACCGGGCCGCCAGGGCGCGAAGCGCAGCGTGTCGCCGGCCAGCACCGGCAGGCAGTAGGTGAGTCCATCGGGCAGCTGCAGCTGCCAGCGATGCAGCGCGATCTCACCGTCCAGCGCCCAATAGCCGGCAACGTGGCCGTGAAGCGGCGCAAACGGCAACGCCAGCAGCCCATCGGCAAGGGCATCGGCGGCGGCGATGCGCTCGCTGGCGGAAAGGTCGCGGCGGCGTTGCCGCAGGTCGTGGCGCAGGGCCTGGCGCGGGTCGGTCATGGCAGCGTGCGGCAAGGAACAGCCGTCATTGTGCCGGAAAGAACAAGGGCGACGCCCGAAGACGCCGCCCTTGCTGGAATATTGCATTCTCCGCAATGTCGATGCATGCGAAACGACCTTGAACCCGGGGGCTCAAGTGGGAACGCTGGAGAACCATCGGGCTTCCCGCTACAAGGCGGACCTGCACTCCCGGCGCTGTCGCGCTCCCGGTGTCGTTCTTAAGGGACAAGGCGAATGTTTGCACATGCCGTCGAGTACCGCAGAGAACGCAGGGCCATTATAGCGGCCGGTCCTGATCTGGATAGGCCGTTCGTCGGCAACAGTCCGTGCCAATTCAGAAATGAGAAGACGCGTGTCGCGCGATCTGTCAGGGATTGCCGTCGATGGCGCGGTCCAGCCGCCGGTTCAGGTCGGCCAGCGTCTGCTGCAGGGCCACGGCCTGGCGGGCGTTCTCATCACGCAACAGCTGCAGTTCATGGGCCAGATTCAGTGCCGCCAGGACCGCGATGCGGTCGACCGCCGCCATGCGGTTGCTGCCACGGATCTCGCGCATCCGTGCGTCGAGCAGGCGCGCGGCCGCCATCAGGCTGTCGCGTTCATCGGCACCCACGCCGACGGTGTACTCGCGGTCGAGGATGCGGACGCTGACCGGTTCGGCGCTCATGTGTGCTGCTCCAGGGATTTGAGCCGGCTGATCATCGCTTCCACCCGCGAGCGCGCCTGTTCGTTCTTGGCCAGCAGCGTCGAGCGCTCGGCCACCAGCTGTTCCTGCTGGTGGCGCAGGCTGCGGTTCTCTTCGGCCAGGCGCTGGTTGCGTTCAAGCAACGCTTCCACGCGGGCGGCGAAGTCCTGCAGCTGGGCAAGGGGATCGGCGGGTTCCATGCAGGCACGATAGGCAAGCCGGGTCTGGGCGGTCAAGCGCTGTCGCAGCAGGCCCCGATGGCCACGGGGAGGTCGCTATCGGGTTGCTACACTACAGGGCTCACGGGCGCGCGCGTGCGCGCTCGGGGTTTCCTTCTCCGAACGAGCCGCACGATGACCGAACTTCCCTCCGTCGACGACGTTTCCCGCGCCAGCCAGGACCTGGGCCTGGGCGCCACCGCTGCCGAGCTGCATGGCGGCCTGTGCGGCTGGCTGGCCGCCGGTGGAGCTCCCGGCAACGACTGGCCGGCGCGTGTGCTGGCCGACGACAGCCTGCCGCCGGTGGCGGCCGACAGCGCCCTCGGGCAGTTGTTGCAGGCCACCATCAAGCAGCTGGAGGACCGCGATTTCGCGTTCGAGCTGCTGCTGAGCGACAGCGAGGACGTGGCTGCGCAGGCCGACGCCATGTTCAGCTGGACCCGCGCCTTCCTGGGTGGATTCGGACTGGGCAGTGGCGGCCGTCGTCCGGCCCTGTCCGAAGAGGGCGAAGAGGCGCTGACCGACATGGCCAGCCTGGCGCGTGCGTCCAGCGAGGATTTCGAGGCGGGTGGCGAGGACGACGATGAGGCGCTGTCGGAGATCGAGGAATTCATCCGCGTGGCGGTGCTGCTGCTGCACGGCGATGTGGTGCTGGCCGCGCGCCACCGGCAGCGCCTGAACTGATGGACATCAAGCAGCGCACCGGCATCGCCGCCGGCGAGTACAAGCGTCGTCGCCGGCAGCTGATGGACATGGCCGGCGAAGACGCCATCCTGGTGCTGCCCGCCGCGTCCGAGAAGGTGCGCAGCCTGGATACCCATTACCCGTACCGGCAGGATTCGGACTTCCAGTACCTGAGCGGCTTCCCGGAGCCGGAAGCCGTGCTGGTGCTGATTCCCGGGCGTCGTCACGGCGAGGCGATCCTGTTCTGCCGCGAACGCGATGCCGAGCGCGAGGCCTGGGACGGCAGCCGCGCCGGCCAGGAAGGCGCCGTGGCGCAGTTCGGCATGGACGATGCCTATCCGATCGACGATCTGGACGACATCCTTCCGGGCCTGCTGGAGGGACGCTCGCGCGTCTACTACCACTTCGGCCGTGACGCGGACTTCGACCTGAAGCTGATCGGCTGGGTCAACCGTGTCCGCTCCCAGGTGCGCCACGGTGCGCAGCCGCCGCACGAGTTCCTGGAGCTGGGCCACCTGCTGCATGAGCAGCGCCTGTTCAAGTCCGGCGCGGAGGTGGCGCTGATGCAGCACGCCGCCCAGATCAGCGTGCGTGCGCACCTGGCAGCGATGAAGGCGGCGAAGGCGGGCATCCATGAGTACGAACTGCAGGCCGAACTGGAGCGCGTGTTCCGTGCCAGCGATGCGGTGCCGGCGTACTGCAGCATCGTCGGCGCCGGCCGCAACGGGTGCATCCTGCACTATCGCGACAACAACGGGCGTGCGCGCGACGGCGAGCTGGTGCTGATCGATGCGGGTGCTGAGTACCGTGGCTACGCCAGCGACATCACCCGTACCTTCCCGGTGAACGGGCGCTTCAGCGCCGAGCAGCGCGCGCTGCATGATCTGGTCGGCCAGGCCCAGGCGGCGGCGCTGGCCCAGGCCCGGCCCGGCGTACCCTACGAAGCCGGCCACCTGGCGGCGGTGCAGACGCTGACCGAGGGCCTGCTGCGGCTCGGCCTGCTGAAGGGCACGCTGGAGAAGAATCTTTCCGAAGGCCTGTACCAGCGTTTCTACCGGCACAAGACCGGCCACTGGATCGGGCTGGATGTGCACGACGTGGGCGACTACCGCCTGGCCGGTGACTCGCGGCTGCTGGAGCCGGGCATGGCGTTCACCATCGAGCCGGGCCTGTACATCGGCGTGGACGATACGACGGTGGAGCCGCGCTGGCGTGGCATCGGCATCCGCACCGAGGACGATGTGCTGATCACCGACGATGGCCATCGCGTGCTGACCGAAGGGCTGGCGCGGAGTGCGGACGAGATCGAAGCGGTGATGGCGGGGTAAGGGTTATCGGCAGGGCTTGCAGCCCTGCACCCGCAGACGCAACAGCTGGAGCAACAGCAACAGCGGGCTATCCGTGGGATGGCGGGGCACTGTGGGTTTGCGGGGACGCCGTGAATCCATCCCTGGAGGCTTGGTCGCCGCATCCATGCGGCTCACACCCCGCAAACCCACAGTGCCCCGCCTTCGACAGCTGGCCGGTGGCTGTTGGTGGGTGTCGACCTTGGTCGACACAGAGCGAGCGCAGCGAGCGACCCGCTTTTGCTTTTCTTTCTTCTTTTCCGTGGTTGGATGCGCGCAGAAGACTGTCAGAGGTGGGGCGGGGGGGCATGCAGGGACGTACTTGCAGCGTCCCCTGCATGGCCTACCCGCCCCGCCAAGCGCGCATCACGCATGATGCCAGTCGACTAACAGTCGACTCCACCTGTGAGGCCAACCACGAGGGGCTCAGCCGTTGGCTGCCGCAAACTCCGGTCGCGTCAGGTTGTCCGCTTCGCCATCGGTGCACAGCACTTCGTCCTCGATGCGGATGCCGCCATACGGACGGAAGAAGTCCACGCGCTCCCAGTTGATCGCATCGCCATGGCCGGCGTTCTTGACCTCGTTCAACAGCATGTCGATGAAGTACAGGCCCGGCTCGATGGTCACCACCATCCCCGGTTCCAGCACGCGGGTCAGACGCAGGTAGGGATGACCCGCCGGACGTTCGATCCGGCCGCCTTCGTCGCTGGCGGCGAATCCGGCCACGTCGTGCACCTGCAGGCCGATCAGATGGCCGATGCCGTGCGGGAAGAATGCGGCGCTGACGCCGGTTTCCAGCGCGGTCTGCGGCGATACCCTGATGACGCCGAAGTCCTTCAGAACGCCCATCAGCGACAGATGCGCGTCCACGTGCAGCGTCCTGTAATCAACGCCCGGGCGCACCGCCGCGCACATCTGCTGCTGGGCGGCATCGACGGCAGCGATCATCGCAGCGAATTCGTCGTGGCCGTGCGCCGCGTAGGTACGGGTGATGTCGCTGGCGTAGCCGTGCGCGCTGGCGCCGGCATCGATGAGGAAGCTGCGCAGCGGCTGCGGTGCCTTGCGGCCCAGTTCGGTGTAGTGCAGAACGGCGGCGTGCTCGTTCAACGCCACGATGTTGCCGTAGGGCAGTTCATTGGCGTCCTGGCCCACCGCCTGGCAGTACGCCATGTGGATGCTGAACTCGTCGGCACCGTTGCGGAACGCGGCTTCGGCGGCGCGATGGCCGCGCACGCCCAGCACCTGTGCCTGGCGCATCAGGGCGATCTCGTAGGGCGTCTTGCTGCCACGGTGCCATTCCAGGTAATTCACCACCGCCGGAGGATTGTTCGGCACGTGGCTGCCCAGTGCGCTCTGCGGCTCACCCAGGATCGCGCAGCGCGACGGATCGGCCGGCAGCAACGCCAGCGCTTCATCCGGCGTGCGGATGATGTGGATGTCGAAGTGCTCCACCCACCAGCCGCTCGGCGCGTCCGGCACTACGTGCCAGTAATCGAACGGCTGATGGAAGATCACCACCGGCCGCTTGCCGGGCGTAAACACGATCCAGCTGTTGGGCACGCGCGTCAGCGGCAACCATGCCTTGAACTGCGGATTCACCGCATAGGGATAGTCGCGATCATCAAAAACCTGGTAGTGCAGGGTGCCGCTGGGCACCACGAGGTGATCAAAGCCGCCGCGCGCCAGCGCCTGCTCGGCGCGTCGGCACAGCACGGCCAGGTGATCGGGATACAGGGCGCCGGGGTCTTGCTGGATCATTGCGGTGGCTCGACACGGAAACGGCCCTAGATTCTGCCGCATACCGGCAGAAACCGCTGTGCCGGAACCGGCAGTCAGTCCGTCGAAAGCGGTCCTTCGTCGCTGTCTTCGCCTACCCACTGCCGCAGCAGCTGGCGGTGTTCGCGTGACAGGGTGAGGAACCGGAAGCCCACCCAGCTCTGTCCCGGGGCGTGCGCCGGCTCGCTCCACAACAGGTGCACGCCCACGTCGATGGCTGCCTGCTGGCCATCGCCCAGCGGCAGCGGGAAGCGGAACTGATACAGCGCGTCGTCGCGCAGCGCAGTGCTGGCCAGCATCAGCATGCCGGTTTCGGACACATTGCCAAGGCGACCGACCACGCAGTCGCGCATCTGGTCGGTCACCGGCACCAGGTCCGACACCTGGCGTCGGGGGGCGCGGCGGGTGTCCTGCGGCGGCGTCATGCTCATGCGGGGGTGTCCTGCGGGTTGCGGCCGGCAAGCGCACGCAGGGCGCCCAGGCTGGCCTTCCAGGCGCGGTCGACCAGCCGGCCCTTGTCTTCGGTGACCAGATGCGCACGCCCAGCGCTGATCTGCCGCGCCAGGCTGTCGAGGTCGGTTTCGGCAATCTTCTGCCCGCGCGGATTGACGAACAGCACATGGCCGGTCAGCAGGCTGTACCAGGACAGGCGCTGGCGGCGAAGCGTGCCGTCGCCGTTGTCGATGTCGAACCAGCTGCCGAAGGGCAGGGAGCACAGCTGCTCGTAGGCGGCCTCCTCCGCACTGCTGCGTGGCGCGGCAGGGGCGGACGCACTGCGGCTGTCGGTGTGCTCGCCCAGCCGGGCGCGGGCCTTCAGCCGCGCGCTGAGTTCGGTACGCGACGTGCTGTCGTCCTCGCCCCCGGGCGTGGCCAGGCGACGGGCCACCGCTGAGGCTTCCTCGGCGTGATAGCCCACCTGCAGCAGCGCGGCCTCCACATCGGCGGCCAAGGCGCCATCGGTGCCATCGACGCCGTTGGCGGCGGTTGCAGTAACGGCCGCGATGCGCTCGGTCTGCTGCAGCCGCTCCTGCCACTGGGGCGAGTCCTCGCCATGGCGAAGCCGGGTCAGGGTCAGCGCGTCGGACCAGGCCTGGCGCAGCAGGGTCTGGACGAAGCGCGGCGGCTGCTGCGTGCTGCAGCACTGCTCGATCTGGGCGCTGGCCTGGCGCCGCGCGAGTTCCAGGCGCTCCCTGCCGCGCGCGGCTTCGACGTGGCGGCGTTCGGCCAGTTCGGCGCGATGGGCGGCCGCGCGCTGGTGCTGCTGCACCTCTTCGTTGGCAGCAGCGAAGGCTTCCGGAGTGCGTGCATCCTCGCCGAGCAGGCTCTGCACGCTCTGTGCCATGCGCTGCAGAAACTGCGGATCGACGTCGTCGTCCCCCAGCCAGCGGGCACCGGCTTCGGCGATATGGTTGAGCAGCTCGCGCGCAGGATGCTCGTCGCGTACGAAGAAGCCCGGATCGGCCATCGCTGCACGTGCCAACGGTACCTGCAGGCGCGCCAGCAGGGCGGCGGGCACCGGGTCCGGGCGCTGCTGCTGCTGGATCTGCTGCATCAACAGGCGCAGCAGGTCCAGGTTGTCGCGATCATGGCTGCCGATCTGCGCATGCGGGCCATGCTCGCTGCGCAGCTGCGCGACCACGGCGGCCTGCAGGTCGACCACACCGGTAGCGGCGCTGGCCTGGTTTTGCAGCCTTGCCAATACCGCATCGACGGCAGCAGTCGGTACCGCAGGCGCGTCTGCCGCCGGCGTGGTACGCGCGCGCTGCAGCAGGTCGTGCAGCAGGGTGCCGGTGGCGGTGGTCAGCCCGGGGGTCGCTGCAGCGGATGCGGAACCGGACTGGAAGGCATCCTGCATCAGGGTCGACCAGGAGCCGGCAGGCAGGTTCTCGCCCCAGCCGGTCATGGGGGCCGCCGCGCGCCTGGCTGGCTGCGTGGCACGGCCGCCAGCGACGGACTGGGTGATGATCCGTCGCGTACTCGACGAGCGGGCCAGATACGGGGTGTAGACCAGGCCCGGCAGCACGCCCTGCTGGGCGAGCAGGGCATTGGCCCGATCAAGCAGGTCGCCCAGGCGTTCCAGCACCTGGCGCTCGAAACTGCGATACAGCGCCAGCTGCACCTCTGCCCCGAGGCCATCCTGTTCGGCGACCCTGCGCACCATCGCGCACAGCGCCTGCGGTGCCAGCGGAAGGGTATCGGCTTCGAACGCAGGCGCCGCAGCCAGCACGCCCAGGCGCTGGCCGAGCAGGTTCAGGGCGTTGGCCGAGCGCTGCGTCTCGCGCCGGACCATTTCGGTGAGCAGCAGGTCGCGGTCGACCTCGTGCTCGTCGACCAGCGACAGGCCGATCGTGCCCGGCAGTGCGGGCGGTGGTGCTGCTGCCGTGAAGGCGGTCGGTTCGCGCAGCCGCGCCAGTGCCTCGGCCACCGCATCGAGCATGCGCTCGCTGAAGTGGCCGGCGAAGGCATGCAGTTGGCTACGCTGCGCCATCAGTTCAGCCTGCTGCTGCGGACTGCGCGCGCGGTCGGCATCGTGCAACAGGAGTTGTTCCAGCGCTTCGACGGTCAGGATCAGCGGCGCGGTCAGTGCCTGCCGGCACAGGCCGGTCAACGCCCCCAGCAGTTCACGTACCCGCGGTGGCAGGTCGGTGCTGGCCAGGCGGGCAGCGTCGGTGGCGGAGAGGGAGAAGACAGCTGACATCGGCGTGCGGTACCCGGATTCCCGCGGAGCGATCCTGTGAATCTACCGTGTCGGCCGAGGCCGGCGCTACTTTAGGCTGAATGCGCACGCTGCACGCCGGGCATGGCCCGGCGCTACCGCATGCTGGCCGCTGGGTGGCGCCGGGCCATGCCCGGCGGATGCGACGGCATGCTGGCCGGTGGGTAGCGCCGGGCGATGCCCGGCGGATGCGACGGGGCGCTCATTCGTCCAGGAACAGGCTCACCACATCATTGGTGAAACGGCGGCCCAGTTCGGTCGGGCGGACCTGGCCATCGGCCGTCTCCAGCCAGCCGCGCTGCACGGCCTCGGCCAGCGGTGCGTCGAGCACGCTGCGCGGCAGGCCGGTGCGCGATTCAAAATCACGCAGGCTGAAGCCCTCGTGCAGGCGCAGCAGGTTGAGCATGTACTCGAACGGAAGCCGCGCGGGCGTGATCACGTCATCGCCACCGAACGACGCCGGGGTGCCAGCGCTGTCCAGGTAGGCCTGCGGATGCTTGAGCTTCCAGCGCCGCAGCACGTGCTCTTCGGCGCCGGAACTGATCTTGCCGTGTGCACCGGCGCCGATGCCCAGGTAATCGCCGAAGCGCCAGTAGTTCAGATTGTGCGCGCTCTGCCGGCCGGGGCGCGCGTAGGCGCTGACCTCGTACTGGCCGAAGCCGGCCTGCGCCAGCAGCGCCTGGCAGTGTTCCTGCATGTCCCAGGCGTTGTCTTCATCGGGAATGCCCTGCGGCGGGCGCGCGAAGAACACCGTGTTCGGTTCCAGGGTCAGCTGGTAGTGCGAGATGTGCGCCGGCTGCAGTGCAAAGGCGCGCTCGAGGTCCGATTCGGCACCGGCCAGCGTCTGCTCGGGCAGTGCGTACATCAGGTCGATGTTGAAGTTGTCGTACCCCGCATCCTGGGCCATCTTCACCGCACGCTCGGCTTCGCCACTGTCGTGGATGCGGCCCAGCCGCTTCAGCGCGGCGTCGTCGAAGCTCTGGATGCCGAAGCTCAGGCGGTTCACGCCGGCCGCGCGGTAGCGGTCGAAGCGGCCATGCTCGGCGGTGCCGGGATTGGTTTCCAGCGTGATCTCGGCGTTCGGCGCGAAGCGCAGGCGGGCGCTGGCCTGCTGCAGGAAGCGATCGATCGCCTCCGGCGGGAACAGGCTGGGCGTGCCACCACCGAAGAACACGCTGTGCACCACCCGGCCCCAGACCAGCGGCAGGTCCTGGTCCAGGTCGCGCAGCAGAGCATCGATGTAGGCCTCGAACGGCAGCTCGCCCTTGGCCTGGTGCGAGTTGAAATCGCAGTACGGGCATTTGCGCACGCACCACGGCAGGTGCACGTACAACGACAGTGGCGGTGGCACCAGTCGCGGTGGGCTGTCGTGGTCAGCGGAGCAGGCTTCGCCGGGCAGGTGGTTGCAGTGGTCGTGGGCGTGCGGCATGGGCTTCATCGGTAGTGCCGGCCGTTGGCCGGCTTCCCTGGCTCGATCGGATGGCTTCAGTACAGCGTCGCCAGCTGCTGCTTGAGCTGCTGCAGGGCAATGGCACGGTGGCTGATGGCGTTCTTCAGGGCTGGCTCCATTTCCGCGGCGGTCAGGCCGTGGGTGGTGTCCAGGAATACCGGGTTGTAGCCAAAACCGTTCGTGCCACGCAGTTCGCGGATGATCTGCCCTTCCCAGCGGCCCTCGCAGATCAGCGGTTGCGGGTCGGTGGCGTGGCGCAGCAGCACGATCACCGCATAGAAGCGGGCGCTGCGCTGGCCATCGGGGATGTCGGCCATCGCGTCCAGCAGCTTGGCGTTGTTGGCGGCGGCATTGGTCGGGTGGCCGGCATAGCGCGCGCTGTACAGGCCGGGTGCGCCGCCGAGCGCATCGACGATCAGCCCCGAATCATCCGCCAGCGCCGGCAGGCCGGTCGCTTCGCAGGCCGCGCGCGCCTTCAGCAGCGCGTTCTCGACGAAGGTCAGGCCGGTCTCGTCGACGTCGCCCAGGCCCAGTTCGGCGGCCGAGGTGATCTGCAGCGGCAGGTCGGCAAGGATCTCCTGCATCTCCACCAGCTTGCCGGCGTTGTGGCTGGCCAGTACCAGTTTCTTCATTGACGGGGCTCCAGCAGGTCCCAGGTGTTGCCATACAGATCGCGGAAGACCGCGACCGTTGCATAGGGTTCTTCGCGCGGCGATTCCAGGAACTCCACCCCGGCGGCCAGCATCGCCGCATGGTCGCGGTGGAAGTCGTCGGTGTTGAGGAAGAACGCAACGCGCCCACCGGTCTGGTTGCCGATGCGGCTGCGCTGTTCCTCGTCACTGGCGCGCGCCAGCAGCAGGGCGGCGGCGCTGCCGTCGGTCGGTCCGACCACGACCCATCGCTTGTGGCCCTGGTCGATGTCCTCCAGCAGTGCGAAGCCGAGCTTGCCGGTGTACCAGGCGATGGCCTCGTCATAGTCGGCCACCACCAGGGTGGTCAGGGCAAGGCGCCGGTTCATGCCGACAGCGCCGCCTGCTGTGCGGCCAGCAGTTCGTTCACGCCCTTTTCGGCCAGTCCCAGCAGCGCGTCCAGTTCATCGCGGCGGAAGGCATGGCCTTCGGCAGTGCCCTGCAGCTCGATGAAGCCACCGCCATCGTTCATCACCACGTTCATGTCGGTGTCGCAGTCGCTGTCTTCGGCATAGTCCAGGTCCAGCACCGGAGTGCCGCGGTAAACGCCCACCGACACCGCTGCCACCGCACCCAGGATCGGGTTGCGCTTGATCTCGCCGCGCTTGATCAGCACGTTCACGGCGTCGACCAGGGCCACGTAGGCACCGGTGATGGCCGCGGTGCGGGTGCCGCCGTCGGCCTGCAGCACGTCGCAGTCCAGGGTGATGGTGCGTTCGCCGAGGGCATTGCGGTCCACGCAGGCGCGCAGGCTGCGGCCGATCAGGCGCTGGATCTCCAGCGTGCGGCCGCCCTGCTTGCCACGCGCCGCTTCACGGTCGCTGCGGGTGTGGGTGGCGCGCGGCAACATGCCGTACTCGGCGGTCACCCAGCCTTCGCCCTTGCCGCGCAGGAAGCCCGGAACCCGGTTCTCGACGCTGGCCGTGCACAGCACGCGGGTTTCACCGAAGCACACCAGTACCGAGCCTTCGGCGTGGCGGGTGAAGCCGCGTTGGATGACGACCGGACGGAGCTGGTCGGGCTGGCGGCCACTGGGGCGGGAATCGGACATGATGCGGGTTCCGTAAGGGCGGGGAGTACGCCGCCATGCCCGCGACCTTCACGGGGCGGGCAGGGGGGCTCTGGTGAGGGCGCTAGGGTACCATTCCCCCTTTGCACGCACCGGACACATTCCATGATTCGAAGCATGACCGCCTACGCGGGTGGCGAGCGGGTCACCCCGTGGGGCACGCTGGGCTGCGAGCTGCGCTCGGTCAACCACCGCTTCCTGGAGGTCGGCACCCGCCTGCCTGAAGAGCTGCGGGCATTGGAGCCGCAGCTGCGCGAGCGCATCGCCGCGCGCCTGAGCCGCGGCAAGCTGGATCTGGTGCTGCGACTGCGTGCGCCGGACGCGGCGGGGAATCTGCAGGTCGATGAGGCCCTGCTGGGCCAGCTCGGGCATCTGGCCCACCGCCTGACGTCGGATTTTCCCAACCTGCAGGTGAGCTTCACCGATCTGCTGCAGCTGCCGGGCGTGACCCGGGGCGAGGCCACCGATGCGGCGGCCCTGCAGGTCGAGGCGCTGGCCTTGCTGGATCAGGTGCTGGACGGATTCGTCGAAGCCCGCGAGCGCGAGGGCGGCAAGCTCGCCGCGGCCATTGCCGAGCGCGTGGATGGCATCGAGCGCATCGCGGGTGACGTCCGCACGCTGATTCCCGCCATCCGTGATGGCCAGCGTGCCAAGCTGGCTGCGCGCCTGGCCGATCTGCCGCATCCGGTCGATCCCGGCCGCGCCGAGCAGGAGCTGGTGCTGTGGCTGCAGAAGCTGGATGTGGATGAGGAGCTGGACCGCCTGTCGAGCCACATCGTCGAGATCCGCCGCGTGCTCACGCAGCGCGAGCCGGTCGGCCGCCGCCTGGACTTCCTGCTGCAGGAGTTCAATCGTGAAGCCAACACGCTGGGCTCGAAGTCGGTGGACAGCCGCACGTCCAATGCCGCAGTCGAGCTGAAGGTGCTGATCGACCAGATCCGCGAGCAGGTGCAGAACATCGAGTGATGCTGCGGGGCGCCTTCGGGCGCCCTCATCGTTTCAGCGCACGCTGACGCCGGCAGGCCCCGCCAGCAGGTGGCCGATCACCGCGGCCTGGGCAAACCCGGCGCCGGCAAAAACGGCATTCACCGCATCCACGGCGTCCGCTGCGCAGGATACGAGCAGGCCGCCGCTGGTCTGCGGGTCGGTCAGCAGTGGCTGCCAGTGGGCGGCCACGCCTTCGGCGAAATGCACCTGGCCGCCATACGAGGCCCAGTTGCGGTTGGATGCGCCGGTAACGCAGCCACGTTGCAGCAGGTCCAGGGTCTGCGGCAGCAGAGGCACCTGTGTGCTGTCCACCTCGGCGGCGACCCCGCTGGCACGGCACACCTCCAGCAGATGGCCGAGCAGGCCGAAGCCGGTGACGTCGGTCATGGCATGCACGCCGTCCAGCGCGGCAAGGGGCAGGCCCACGCTGTTCAGGCGGGTGGTCGACTCGACCATCTGCCGGTAGCCCTCGGCATTCAGCACTTCTTTCTTCAGCGCCGACGAATACACGCCCACGCCCAATGGCTTGCCCAGCACCAGCACATCGCCGGCGCGGGCATCGGCATTGCGCTTGAGCCGCTGCGGATCCAGCACGCCGATCGCGGCCAGGCCATAGATCGGCTCCACCGAGTCGATGCTGTGGCCCCCGGCCACCACGATGCCGGCGTCGGCACAGGCACGTTCGCCGCCCTGCAGGATGCCGCGGATCGTGTCCTGTGGCAGCGTATTGATGGGCATGCCGACGATGGCCAGTGCGAACAGCGGCCGCGCGCCCATCGCATACAGGTCCGACAGCGCATTGGTGGCGGCGATGCGGCCGAAGTCGAACGGGTCATCGACGATCGGCATGAAAAAGTCGGTGGTGGCGACGATCGCCTGGCGATCATCAAGCCGGTAGACCGCGGCATCGTCACTGGTCTCGCGGCCGACCAGCAGTTCGGCCGGCGCAGGGAACGCCGGGGTGCCCCGCAGCAGTTCGGCCAGCACGCCGGGTGCGATCTTGCAGCCACAACCGCCGCCGTGGGCCAGCGAAGTCAATCGCTGCGGAGCCTCGGCCGACGGGGGAAGTGGGGACTGCACATGCGAGGCCATGCCGGCATCTCCTGCAGGAACACGAATGGCGGAAGGCAGCAGGAGTCGAACCTACCAGGGAGCGATCGACGCCCCCTGCTGGGTTTGAAGCCCAGCCGCATGCCCGGATGCGCATGCCTTCCGAAGGTACGGCGGTACCGGTGCAGTCATCCGTGGGCGGTGTTCCATTGCAGGTCGCCGCGCGGCCGATGCTGGTCACCGACGCGTCGAGTGTAGCCAACGCGATTGAAGAACTCCAAGATCTGGATGCTGCGCTTGCGGCCCAGGCCGATGGCATCGCGGAATGCTGCCGCGTCCACCATGCCCGTTGCCTGTGACAGCCGGGCGACCGTTGCCGCCAGCGCGTCGATGCGGGCCGGTGCGTAGAACAGGTCCGGCACCACTTGGAACAGCTCGCCGCGCGCGGCGGCGCGGCGCAGGACCGCACGCATCTCCTCCTCGGCGAAGCCGAGATCGGCCGCAAGCGTGCGCACCCAGGGCGGATCGAAACCACCGGCATCCAGACGCGGGAGCACGCGTTCGAGAAGCGCGCGCTCGCGTTCCGGCGGCGCATGGTCGTGGCCTGGCAGCCGCCACCACGCGCCCACGCGCTGCAACGCGCCATCGTCGAACAGGTCCTGCAGCAGTGCGTTCCAGAGACTGGTCGAGAGCGCGGGCAGGGTGCTGCGCTGCAGGCGCCCGCTGTCGACACCGGGCTCGTCCGGCCGTCGCTCGTGCCAGTCATGCAGCGAGCGGATCACCTGTTCGCGCAGCGCCTGCCAGTGCGAGGCGAGGATGATCACCGTGTCCTCGCGGGTGGCGATGCGCCGGGCATCTGCAGGGAGATCGATCTGTGCGGCCTCACGCCGGCAGTAGCGTTGCAGGGCGGCCAGCGCGATGCCGGCCGGTGCCTGCTGCAGCAGCGGCCCGACGCCGGCGCCGGCCGCGAGCTGTTCAAGGGCTGCCAACCACGCCCGGCGTGCCGGGCTGCGCCGACGTCGTTGCGGTGGATCGGGATCGAGCACGGTGCCGCCGCCCAGCGTATGCGCTGCAGCCGAATCGCGGGCGATGAAGCGGTCGCCGCACATCGCGCAGACCGGGGCATCGAACACCAGCTGCACCAGCTGGCCGTTGCCACTGTCTTCATCCTCCAGCAGCACCACATGGGCCTGCCGGTGCATCGTGCCCCAGTGGATGTGCAGCGGTGTCCAGTCGCGCAGGGGCCGCACCTGTGCCGCAAGGCGAAGGCGTACGTCGACCCGGGTGGTGGCCTGCAGCGCGCGCGGATCGGCGATCCAGTCGCCGCGGGTGATGCCGTCGCGGGCGATGGCGGCCAGGTTCAGGGCACAGCGCTGTCCCGCGGCAGCCTGTCCACTGGCCTGGTTCTGCGCATGGATGCTGCGGATGCGCACGTCGATGGCGGTCGGCATCAACTGCAGATGCGCGCCGACCGCGGCCACGCCGCCCTGTACCGCGCCGGTGACCAGTGTGCCGTGACCGGCCAGCGAGAACACGCGATCCACCGGCATGCGGAACAGCTCGCTGCGGCGCTGGGCCGTCCGGCGGCTGTCGTTAGCGGCGGCCCACGCATGCAGGTGGGCGCGCAGCGCATGGATGCCGGCATCCGCGCTGTCGGTGCTGTTGCAGGCGAATACCGCAGACCCCTGCAGCGGTGTACCGGCCAGCAGGGCAACGATCTCCGCTTCTGCCTCGGCAATGCGCGCCGCATCCACACGGTCGATCTTGGTCAATGCCACTGCAGCGCGGTCCACACCCAGCAGCTGCAGGATCGACAGATGCTCACGGGTCTGCGGCATCACGCCGTCATCGGCGGCGATCACCAGCAGCGCCACATCGATGCCGGTGGCACCGGCCACCATCGTGTGCACGAAGCGCTCGTGACCCGGCACATCGACGAAGCCCAGCATCGCCGGAGGCCCCTCTGCGCGTGCGGCCTCCACCGGCACATAGGCATACCCCAGTTCTATGGAGATGCCGCGCGCGCGCTCTTCCTGCAGGCGATCGGTTTCGATGCCGGTCAGTGCCCGCACCAGGCTGGTCTTGCCATGGTCGATATGCCCGGCGGTACCGACGATCATGCCTGCAGCGCGCTCCACTGGGCGAGGAAAGCAGCCTCATCCCCGTACTCAAGCCCGCGCAGATCAAGCCACAGCGCATCCTCGGCAATGCGCCCGAGCACCGGCCGTGGCAGGCCGCGCAGGCGCTTGGCCAGACGGTCCAACCCGGCAGCTGCAGCGACGCGGATGCGCAGGCCGGCGCTGGCCAGTTGCGCCTGTGGCTGCGCGCCACTGCCGACCTGGCTGTACATCGGCACCGCTTCAACCGCGTAATGCGCGGCCAGCGCCTGCTGCACGGAAGGCAGCAGGCGCTGTGCCTGCGCATGGATGTCTCCCTGTTCGCGGGACAGCGTGCGCAGGGTCGGCAGCCGCTGCGGCAGCAGTTCCGGTTCGCGGTACAGCGCCAGTACCGCTTCCAGCGCGGCCAGGCCCATCTTGTCCATACGCAGGGCGCGCTTGAGCGGATTGCGGTTGATGCGTGCGATGAGGTCGGCGCGGCCGGCAATGATCCCGGCCTGCGGTCCACCGAGCAGCTTGTCGCCGCTGAACGAGACCAGGTCGGCGCCCGCCGCCAGCGCTTCCTGCACTGTAGGTTCGCGCGGCAGACCGTGGGCAGACAGGTCGCACAGGCTGCCACTGCCAAGGTCCACCGCCAGTGGCAGCCCGTGCCCGTGCGCGATCGATGCCATCCGTGCAGTGTCGACCTTGGCAGTGAAGCCGGTGATGGCGTAGTTGCTGGCGTGCACTTCCATCAGCAGCGCGGTGCGCGTGCCGATGGCGCTGTCGAAGTCGGCCGGATGGGTGCGGTTGGTGGTGCCCACTTCGCGCAGCCGCGCACCGGCGCTGCGCATTACATCGGGAATGCGGAAGGCGCCGCCGATTTCCACCAGTTCGCCCCGCGACACGACTACCTCGCGGCGATTGGCCAGGCTGTTGAGCAGCAACAGGACTGCTGCTGCGTTGTTGTTGACCACGGTCGCTGCTTCGGCGCCGGTCAGTTCGCAGACCAGTGCCCGCACGCGCGCATCGCGGTCGCCTCGACGGCCCAGGGCGATGTCGAATTCCAGATCCACCGGCGCAGTCATTGCGCGGGTCACTGCGCGTACCGCGGCGTCCGGCAACAGCGCGCGGCCGAGATTCGTATGCAGCACCGTGCCGGTGAGGTTGAATACCGGCTGCAGATCCAGGCGTGCATCGGCTGCCAGCGCCGACTGCAGGGCCGCGACCACGCCGGGTTCCGCGACGGCCCGCTGCAGCTGTTCCGGTGACAGCTGGCCGCAGCCGCTGCGCTCGCGCAACCCCTGCACGTGCTCGCGCAGCAGATGGGCGATGCGGCTGCGGCCGTGGTCCCTGATCAGCGTCGACAACGCCGGCAGGCGCAGCAGGCGGTCCAGCGAGGGCAGGGCACTGGCCGGGGCGGTGGGTGCGTGCACGCGAGGCATCGGTTCAGTCGCCGTCGGACTGCCAGAGCAGCGGATTCTGGCTGGCGCGCATGTAGCCTTCCTCGCCCAGCAACAGATCCAGCGCCAGCGTGCCGAGGTCGTCGGCGACCGGCTCCAGCGCCGGATCCTTCTCCAGATACAGAATCTTGCGGTAGCTGTGGCAGTGATCGCAGGTCTCGGCGCGGATCGCGCCTTCACGCACCACCTCGCCTGCATCGCCATCGACCTCGGCCAGCGCGCGATAGGCGATGTCCTTGCCGGCCGCGCCGCATTGGCTGCACTGCACGCGCACGTAGTGCCACTGGCAGGCGCACAGCGAGCACGACAGATAGCGGTAGGAGGCGTAGGGTGGGCGCGCCTGCACCACACTGGCCACCGGCAACGAGCCGCACAGCGGGCACAGCCCGGGTGCATCGGCAAGCGGTTTCAGGTCGGTGGGGCGGAAGCTGGCCGCGAGTACGGCCCAGTACACCTGCAGCGCGTTCATCACCAGCAGGGCAGCGACCGCGTCCAGCGACGGTGCGTCGTCGCGCTCCAGCACCGCATGCGCCTGTGCATCCAGCCAGGCGTCAGCGGCCGCGGCAACCCGTTGCAGTTCCTGTCGGGTCTCCGCAGGCAGCCCGGCTTCATCGGCGCAGTGCCGGCACAGCGCGCGCAACCAGTCGCGCCATCGGCCATCAAGCTGAAGTGTGTTGGCGGGCCGCAATGGCATGCCGGCGCTGGCCGCCGCGCTCGACTTCTGCGCGCGGGCCTGCGCCTGCAGCGCTTCGCGTTGCTGCGGCGTCAGTTCGTCCAGCAGCGCCTGTTGTGCATCGGCCAGTGCCGCCAGCAGCTGCAGGTAGCCACCGATGGCACTGCGTCCGGCCAGGCTGCGCAGCCGGTCCGCACGTCCGCCGAACAGCGAGGCGGCATCCGGCAGGATGATGCGCGGGACATCGCGCGAGGCCAGCGTCTCGATCTCACCGGGTTCAAGGATGCGTTGCACCATGCGGGGCCAGCCGGAAGAACCAGCCTCCATCCTCGCCGTTGTCGACGCCGGCGTCCAGCGTGTTGCCGGCCATCTGAAAGGTCGGGGTCAGATCCGTTTTCCTCTGGAAAACGGATCTGACCCCATTGGTTGTTGCCGTGTTCATCGTGTCGACCAAGGTCGACACCCACCAACAGCAGCGGGACCCACCCCGCCATCCGGCGGCAACCTGCTTTTGACGTTGACGTTGACGTTGATCCGGCGGGTGCAGGGCCGCAGGCCCTGCCGTTACCCCTCTCCGCGCCGCCCGCGCAGGATGTCCCTGAACCACTGCCGATGGTGCTTGTAGGCCCACCCATAGGTCACCTTGCCCTGGGTCATCGCGCGCACCGAACCCTTGATCCAGATCGCGGCATAGATGTGCACCACGATGGCGCACACCAGTACCCAGCCAAACAGTGCGTGCACCAGCACCGAAAAACGGATCACGCCGATCGGGAACAGATGGCTGAAATACTGCCGCCAGATCACGAAGCCGGTCAGCAGCAACGCCGAAAGGCAGCCGATGATCGCCCAGAACAGCAGTTTCTGGCCGGCGTTGAAGCGGCCAACCGGTGGCAGTGTCTCATCCTCGTTGCGCAGCACTTCGCGCATGCCGCGCAGCCATGCGCGGTCGTCGGCGGTAGGCAGGTTGTCACGCCACATGCGGAAGGCGAGCAGGGCGAAGCCCACCACCATGGCCAGGCCGACGAAGGGATGCAGGATGCGTGTCCACGGCCCCCCACCGAACAGCGCCGTCAAGGGGAACAGCGCAGGGTGGAACAGGGCCAGGCCGGACAGCGCGGTCAGCACGAAGCAGATCGCCACGATCCAGTGGTTGATGCGGGTCGGAGCGCGGTAGCGCACGATCTGGCGGGGGTGCGGGGCGTACTTCATGGCCGCTGCTCCTCTTCGATCTTCTTTGCTTCGTGCTCGGCCTGCTCTTCCTCCTCATCGTTGACCGTGTTGCGGCCGATGCCGATGTAGTGCAGGAAGCCCACGAAGGCTGTCGCGGCGATTGCCAGCACGCCCAGCGGCTTGGCCACCCCCTTCCAGACCTCGACCATGGGGCTGATGCGCGGGTCCTTGGGCAGGTCGGCGTACAGCTCCGGCTTGTCCACGTGCTGCAGCACGTACATCACGTGGGTGCCACCGACGCCCTGCGGGTCGTACAACCCGGCATTCTCGTAGCCGCGTGACTTCAGGTCCTCGACGCGGCCGGCGGCATGCTCGGTCATCGCCTGCTTGCTGCCGAACGTGATCGCCCCGGTCGGGCAGGTCTTCACGCACGCCGGCTCCTGGCCCACGGCCACGCGGTCCGAGCACAGCGTGCACTTGTAGGCCTTGTGGTCCTTCTTGGAGATCCGCGGCACGTCGAACGGGCAGCCGGTCACGCAGTAGCCGCAGCCGATGCAGTTCTCCTCCTGGAAATCGACGATGCCGTTGGCGTACTGGATGATCGCGCCCGGCGACGGGCAGGCTTTCAGGCAGCCCGGGTCGCTGCAGTGCATGCAGCCCTCCTTGCGGATCAGCCACTCCAGCTTGCCCTTCTCGTCCTCGTACTCGCGGAACTTCATGACCGTCCACGACTGGTCGCTCAGGTCCGGCGGGTTGTCATAGCTGCCGACGCAGCTGCCGACCTCGTCGCGCAGGTCGTTCCACTCCATGCAGGCGACCTGGCAGGCCTTGCAGCCGATGCACTTGCTCACGTCGATCAGTTTGGCGACCTGCCCGGTGTGGGCGCCGCGCGCCTGCGGCGAGGGCGTGGTGGTGGCCGAGCGGCGGATGATGTCCAGCGATTGCAGTGACATGGCGTGTCTCCTACACCTTCTCGACCTTGACCAGGATGCACTTCGATTCAGGCGTCTGCGAATTGCCGTCACCGATGGCGTTGGTCAGCGTATTGGCGATGTAACCGGGCTTGGCAGCACCCAGGAAGCCCCAGTGGATCGGCACGCCCACCTGGTGCACCGTCCTGCCATCGATCTGCAGTGCCTTGATGCGCTTGGTCACCATCGCTACGGCTTCGATGTGCCCACGCTTGGAGCTGACCCGCACGCGACTGCCGTTGCCGATGCCCAGCTCGTCGGCCAGGGCTGCGCCGATCTCGACGAACTGCTCCGGCTGGATGATGGCGTTGAGCTTGCCGTGCTTGGTCCAGAAGTGGAAATGCTCGGTCAGCCGGTAGGTGGTGGCCACATGCGGGAACTCGTCCGGCGAGCCGATCTGCGCGCGGTCGCTGTCGAACACGCGCGCGGCCGGATTGTTCAGCGTCAGCGCCTGGCCCGGGCTCAGCGGGTTGCTGCGCAACGGCGTGTCGAAGGGCTCGTAGTGTTCCGGGAACGGGCCTTCGGCCATGCCGGCCTTGGCGAAGAAGCGGGCGATGCCCTCGGGGTTCATGATGAACGGGCCCATCCCGCCGGCCGGGTCTTCATCGGCCTTGAAGTCGGGCACGTCGATGTTGCCCCAGTTCCTGCCGTTCCAGGCGAGCAGGGTGCGTCGTGGATCGAACGGCTGCCCGGCGACGTCGCACGAGGCGCGGTTGTACATCACGCGGCGGTTGGCGGGCCACGCCCAGGCCCAGCCCAGCGTGTTGCCGATACCGGTGGGATCGCTGTTGTCGCGCCGTGCCATCATGTTGCCGGTAGGCCCCCACGCACCGATGTAGATCCAGCAGCCGGAAGACGTGCTGCCATCGTCGCGCAGGTCGCCGAACGCGGCCAGCTGTTCGCCGGCCTTGCGCACCAGCCGGGTCGGGTCCTTCGGATCGAACACGTCCACCAGTGCCTTGCCGTTGTACTCCATCGCCAGTTCTTCCGGCGTCGGCAGTTTCGGGTCGGCGTAATTCCAGGCGAGGTCGCGCACCGGCTCCCACCACGCGCCGCCGTCCTTCTCGTACAGCGCCTTGATGCGGTGGAACAGCTCGGACATGATCTCGATGTCGCTGCGCGCTTCGCCCGGTGCGTTGGCGCCCTTCCAGTGCCATTGCAGCCAGCGCGAGGAGTTCACCACCGCGCCGTTCTCCTCGGCGAACGAGGTGGTCGGCAGGCGGAACACTTCGGTCTGGATGGTGCTCGGGTCGACGTCGTTCAGTGCGCCATGGTTCTGCCAGAAGGCGATCGTTTCGGTTTCCAGCGGGTCCATGCTGACCATGAACTTCAGCTTGGAGAACGCGCTGATCAGCTTGCCCTTGTTCGGTGCCGAGGCCAGCGGGTTGAAGCCCTGGCAGATGTAGCCATGGATCCTGCCTTCGTTCATCAGCTCGTAGGCCTGCAGCATGTCGTAGGGCTTGTCGAGCTTGGGCAGGTGATCGAAGCACCAGTTGTTGTCGGCGGTGGCGGCATCGCCCCACCACGACTTCATCAGACTGACATGGAACTTCGGGTAGTTCTGCCAGAACGACATCTGGTTGGCGCGCAGCGGCTTCTGCGTGCGCTTGGCGATGTAGGCGTTGTAGTCCTGCTCGTCCTGCCTGGGCAGTGTCAGGTAGCCCGGCAGCAGGTCGGACATCAGGCCGATGTCGGTCAGGCCCTGGATGTTGGAATGCCCACGCAGGGCGTTCATGCCGCCGCCGGCCACGCCGATGTTGCCCAGCAGCAGCTGCACCATCGTGCCGGCGCGCACGTTCTGCGCACCGACGGAGTGCTGCGTCCAGCCCAGCGCGTACAGGATGGTCATCGCCTTGTCCTTGCCGGCGGTGGACGCGATCATGTCCCAGATCTGGCGGATGCTGTCGGCGGGCGTACCGCAGATGCGTTCGACCATCTCCACGGTATAGCGTGCGTAGTGCTGCTTGAGCAGGTTGTAGACGCAGCGCGGGTCCTTCAGCGTCGGGTCGCTGCGTACGTAACCGTCGTCGCCATACAGGTAGTCCCAGCTGGAGCGGTCGTAGCTGCGCTTCTGCGGGTCATAGCCCGAGTACAGGCCGTCGGTGAAGGCGAATTCGTCCTTCACCAGGAACGACATGTCGGTGTAGTTCAGCACGTACTCGTGCTGGATGCGGTCCTCGGCCAGCAGGTAGTTGATCAGGCCACCCAGGAACACGATGTCGGTGCCGGTGCGGATCGGCGCGTAGACATCGGCCACCGCGGCCGAGCGGTTGAAGCGTGGATCGATGACGATCAGGCGGGCCTTGTTGTGTGCCTTGGCCTCGGTCACCCATTTGAACCCGCACGGGTGTGCCTCGGCGGCATTGCCACCCATGATCAGGATCAGGTCGGCATTCTTGATGTCGACCCAGTGATTCGTCATCGCACCTCGGCCTAGCGTCGGGGCAAGACCTGCCACCGTCGGGCCGTGTCAGACACGTGCCTGGTTGTCGAATGCGAGCATTCCAAGCGAGCGGACGACCTTGTGGGTCAACACCGCGGTTTCATTGCTGGTGGCCGAGGCCGCCAGCATGCCCGTGGTCAGCCAGCGGTTGACCGTCTGCCCCGCCTCGTTCTTCTGCACGAAGTTGGCGTCGCGGTCTTCCTTCATCAGCCGCGCGATGCGGTCCAGAGCGTCGTCCCAGCTCAGGCGCTTCCACTCGTTCGTACCCGGTGCCCGGTATTCCGGGTAGAGCAGGCGCGATTTGCTGTGGATGATGTCGGCCAGGCCGGCGCCCTTCGGGCACAGCGTGCCGCGGTTGACCGGATGGTCCGGGTCGCCCTCGATGTGGAAGATGCTCGGCTCGGCGTTCTTGGCGCCATCGCCGAGGCTGTACATCAGGATCCCGCAGGCCACCGAACAGTACGTACAGGTGTTGCGGGTCTCGGTGGCGCGGGTCAGCTTGTACTGCCGCACCTCCGCGAGCGCGATGCCGGGCGCGAAGCCCATCAGGGCCAGGCTGGAGCCCACCAGGGTTGTCCCGGTGACCTTCAGGAACTGGCGGCGACTCATCGAGGGCATGCCGTTCTCCTTGGATGGCGGGGAGGCGTGCAGGCCTCCGGGCTGTCGGTGGGTACGGCCGTCGAAGGGGAGAACCGCCAGCATGCCGCGAGCGTCTTTCCGGGAACGACCGCAATGCCCCGGTTATAGCACAGCCCCCCGCATGCCCATGTGGCACAAGGCCGGCCGGGTGTGGCCGGGCGCGGGGAGGGGCCGCTCTGGTAAAGTTGCGTGCCCGCACCCCGGGGAGCCGTCTGCCGGGCCTGGTTCCAGGATGTTCCGCGCAGTCCCCGCCGTCCTGGCGCGATCCTCCGCGCCATGTCTGGAACATCGAGGAAAAATTTTGCGAAATCAACCAGTTGGGTTCCGTGCATGAGCGCCCCGTCCACCCCGTCGGCCACCATCGCGCGCGGCACGCTGTACATCGTTGCCGCCCCTTCAGGCGCCGGCAAGAGCAGCATCGTCAACGCGACGCTGGCCCGCGACCCGCAGATTGCCCTGTCGATCTCCTTCACTTCGCGGGCCATGCGACCGGGTGAAGTGAACGGTGAGCACTATCACTTCGTCACCGCAGAGAAGTTCGAGCAGATGATTGCTGCGGGCGACTTCTTCGAGCATGCATGGGTGCACGGAGACTGGAAGGGCACGGCGCGGCAGTCGGTGGAACCGCAGCTGGCGGCCGGCCAGGATGTGCTGCTGGAGATCGACTGGCAGGGCGCGCAGCAGGTCCGGCAGCTGGTACCGGGCACGGTCACCGTGTTCATCCTGCCGCCGTCCAAGCAGGCCCTGCAGGACCGCATGCGCAAGCGTGGGCAGGACAGCGAGGCGGTGATCGCCCAGCGCCTGGGCGCCGCCCGCGACGAGATGCTGCACTTCAACGAGTTCGACTACGTCATCGTCAACGAGGTGTTCGACACCGCCGTGGACGAGCTGTGCGCGATCTTCACCGCCAGCCGCCTGCGCCGCGAGGCCCAGAAGGTCCGCCACGCCGGGCTGATCCAGGCCCTGTTGACCCCTGATCCGGGCGCAACTGACTGATTCCAAAAGAATCGGGTGAGGGTTGGCTTGATTTTGTCCAGCCCCTGCCGGTACACTCCGTCCCCTTTCCCTCATTCGACTGAGCGGCCGACCGGTCGCCGGGAGCCCGTATGGCCCGCATCACCGTAGAAGATTGCCTGGAAGTCGTTAACAACCGTTTCGAGCTGGTCATGATGGCCTCCAAGCGTGCCCGCCAGCTCGCCAATGGCGTGCAGGCCACGCTGGACAACAGCGAGACCGAGGACAAGCCGACCGTGCTGGCGCTGCGCGAGATCGCTGCCCGCAAGATCGACAACGCGCTGATCGACGAAGTCGAGAAGGCCGAGCGTGAGCGCGCCGAGCGCGAAGCGCTGGAGTGGGCCGCCGCGGAAGTGGTCGCCGATGAAGACATGTCCAAGAACGACGATTGATCGCATCGATCAACGTCATCGCTGGACACGCCGAACAGCCCGCCCCGTGCGGGCTGTTTCGCATTCAGGATTTGCCGTAAACGTCGCGCTGGAATAGGCTTCGGGCATGAACCCAGGCCCCACTGCCAAGGTCGCCGCAGCCCCCACTGCCGCCGTACCCGACTACGTCCTCCAGCTTGAACGCGCCGCCCATTACCTGCCGCCGGAGCAGCTGCCGCTGCTGCGCCGTGCCTGGGAAGTCGGGGCCGCTGCGCACGCTGGGCAGACACGCAAGTCGGGCGAGCCCTATATCACCCATCCTGTGGCGGTTGCGCAGGTGCTGGCCGAGCTCGGCCTGGATGTCGAAGCGCTGATCGCCGCGATCCTGCACGACACCATCGAGGACACGCCGCTGACCCGCGAGGCGCTGGCCGCCGAGTTCGGCGAGCCGGTTGCCGAACTCGTCGATGGCGTGACCAAGCTGGACAAGCTGAAGTTCCGGGACCGCCAGGAAGCTGCCGCGGAGAGCTTCCGCAAGATGCTGCTGGCGATGTCGCGCGACCTGCGCGTGATCATGATCAAGCTGGCCGACCGCCTGCACAACATGCGTACGCTGGGCGCCCAGAGCCGCGAAGCGAGGAGCCGCATCGCCCGCGAGACGCTGGAGATCTACGCGCCGATCGCGCAGCGACTGGGCATGAGCCTGGTCAAGAGCGAGCTGCAGAACCTGGGCTTCAAGGCGTTGTATCCGTGGCGCCACGCGATCCTGGAAAAGCACATTCGCAGCCAGCCGGTGGTGCGCCGCGAGGCGATGGCGCAGGTGGAAGTGCAGCTGTCGCAGCGCCTGGCGAAGGAGGGCATCGAACACCGCCTGGTCAGCCGCATCAAGACGCCGTGGAGCATCTACAACAAGATGCGCGACGAGAACAAGAGCTTCGACCAGGTGATGGACGTGTTCGGGTTCCGCCTGGTCGTGCGCAGCGTGCCCACCTGCTATCACGCACTGGGCTCGGTGCATGCCACGTTCAAGCCGCTGGACGGCCGCTTCCGTGACTTCATCGCCATTCCCAAGGCCAACGGCTACCAGTCGCTGCACACCGTGCTCTTCGGACCGTACGGCTCGCCGATCGAGGTGCAGATCCGTACCGAGGAAATGGACCTGATTGCCGAGCGAGGCGTGGCCGCACACTGGACCTACAAGTTCGGTGGCGATTCGCCCAACAGCGCGCAGAGCCGTGCCCACGCGTGGATCGTCGAGTTGATCGATTCGCAGCGCGCGGCCGGCTCCTCGCTGGAATTCCTCGACAACGTGAAGGTCGACCTGTTCCCGGACGAGGTCTACCTGTTCACGCCGAAGGGGAAGATCCTGGCCCTGCCGCGCAATTCCACCGCGCTCGATTTCGCTTACGCCGTGCATACCGATGTCGGCAACATGGCGGTGGCCTCGCGCGTGGACAAGAAGCTGGTGCCGTTGCGCACCAAGCTGGTCTCCGGGCAGTCGGTGGAGATCATCACCGCGCGTTCGGCCACGCCCAAACCACAGTGGCTGGAGTTCGTGGTCACCAGCAAGGCGCGCACCGCGATCCGCCACCAGCTCAAGCAGCTGGAGCACGAGGACGCCGTGCAGCTGGGCCACCGCATGCTTGACCGTGCGCTGGAGGCGATGGATTCCTCGCTGGAGCGGCTGCCGAAGGGGCGCCTGGATGCATTCCTGGCCGAGCACCGTTTCCCGCGTCTGGAGGCCCTGCTGGCCGAAGTCGCGCTCGGCAACTGGATGCCGACCCAGGCCGCGCAGGCGCTGATGGCCTATGCGGAACTGCGTGGCGGCCCGCATTCGCGCCACCACTCGCAGGAGAAGATCCTGATCAATGGCAGCGAGCGCGGCGTGGTCACCTTCGCGGGCTGCTGCCAGCCGATTCCCGGCGACGACATCATGGGCTACCACACCGCCGGCAAGGGCATCGTGGTGCATCGGATGGACTGCCCGAACCTGGCCGAGCTGCGCAAGTCGCCCGAGCGCTGGGTGCTGATCGGCTGGGATACCACCGTTTCCGGTGACTACGACACCTCGCTGGTGGTGGAAGTGGAGAACGGCACCGGCGTGCTGGCCCAACTTGCCGCCGCGATCGCGCAGAGCCAGTCCAACATCGAGCGCGTGGATTATCTGGATCGCGACTTCAACGCTGCCGTGCTGGCGTTCAACATCCAGGTGCGCGACCGCAACCACCTGGCCGAGGTCATGCGGCGCCTGCGCCGCCTGTCGGTCGTGCAGTCGGTGCGCCGCCAGTAAAGCCACGCCATGCGTGGATGGTTCTTGTAGAGCTGAGCCCACGCTCGGCTGCTCTTGCCTGAAGCAGCCGAGCATGGGCTCGGCTCTACGGATGGCGCATCGCAGGCCCGGATTGAAGTAGATCCACGCCATGCGTGGATGATATTCCGTGCACACGATGCGCGAGGTCGGATCACGCCGCCTGTTCGCGCCAATACGCATGCAGCGCCGGGATATCCCCAGCGGTCAGCAACGGCATCGCCGCCTTGATCTGCGCCAGCGGCCACTCCCACCACGCCATTTCCAGCAACCGCGCGATGTCCTCCGCTTCGAACCGGCTGCGCAGCACCTTGGCCGGGTTGCCGCCCACGATGGCGTAGGGCGCCACGTCGCGGGTCACCAGTGCCCGGCTACCGATCACGGCACCATCGCCAATGCGCACTCCCGGCAGGATCATCGCCTCGGCGCCGATCCACACGTCGTTGCCGATCACGGTGTCACCGGCCGGCCTGAAGGCGTCATTGGCCGCGGCAAAGGCCGACTCTTCCTGCATGTAGAAGAACGGAAACGTCGATGCCCAATCGTGCCGGTGGCCCTGGTTGCCAGCCATGATGAAGCTGACGCCGCTTCCTATCGAGCAGAAGCTGCCGATGATCAGCTTGTCCACGTCGTCGCGATCAGGCAGCAGGTAGCGCGCGCAGTCGTCGAAGCCGTGCCCGTGGTAATAGCCGGAGTAGTAGCTGTAGCGGCCGACGAGGATGTTGGGGTTGGTGACCATTTCGGTCAGCAGCTTGCCCTTGAAGGGGGAGTCGAACACGTTTGCCATGGCTTGGTCCCACAGGAATCAGCAGCCAGTCTACGGATGCGCCCGGCCCGGAGACCATGGGTGGATGGTGCACCGGTAGCGCCGGGCCATGCCCGGCGAGCGCGCCACGCAGCATGAACCAAACGTCGCCGGGCATGGCCCGGCGCTACCGGGTTGCTACAATCGCCGCTCTGTTTTCCAAATGCACCGGAGCGACCATGTCCCGCCAGATCATCAACACCGAAAAGGCGCCTGCCGCCATCGGCCCTTACTCGCAGGCCGTGCGCGCCGGCAACACCGTGTACTTCTCCGGCCAGATCCCGCTTGATCCGGCGACCGGCGACATCGTCGGTGCCGGTGATGTCGAAGCCCAGGCCCGCCGCGCGTTCGACAACCTCAAGGCCGTGGCCGAAGCTGCCGGCGGTTCGCTGGACCAGGTCGTGCGCCTTGGCCTGTACCTGACCGACCTGGGCGAGTTCGCCAAGGTCAACGCGGTCATGCAGGACTACTTCCAGGCTCCGTTCCCGGCCCGTTCCACCATCGAAGTCTCCGGCCTGCCGAAGGGCGCCAACTTCGAGGTCGACGCGGTGATGGTCATCGACTGACGCCCCCGTGGCACGCAAGGCGGCGGTCACTCCGGTCCTGTCACCGTCCGGCGAAGCATCCCTGGCGATGCTCGCCGGCGTGGGTCCGGCCGTGGCCGCCAAGCTGCAGGCGCGTGGCCTGGCCACCCTGCAGGATCTCTGGCTTCACCTGCCGCTGCGCTATGAGGACCGGACCCGGCTGACCCGCATCGAAGACCTGCGATCCGGCGTGCCGGCACAGGTGGAAGTGCGCGTCGTCGCGGTCGAGCGCGGCATGCGCTACCGGCCGATGCTGAAGGTGGCGGTCGAGGACGAGGGGCAGGGCACCCTGGTGCTGCGCTTCTTCCATTTCCGCCAGCAGCAGGTCGGCCAGTTCGCGGTCGGCAACCGCCTGCGCTGTTTCGGTACGCCCAAGCCGGGCCACCTTGGCCTGGAAATCGTTCATCCCAGCTACCAGGTGCTGGGGCGCAACGATGATCCTGAACTTGGCGACCGCCTCGATCCGGTGTATCCCACGGTGGAAGGTGTGGGCCCGATGACGATGCGCAGGCTGATCGGCCAGGCGCTGGATCGCCTGCCTGAAGAAGCCGCGCTGGAACTGCTGCCCGTCGGCTGGCTCGATGGCCTCGGCCTGCCGTCGCTGCGCAGTGCGCTGCTGACGGTGCACCGGCCGCCACCGGATGCCGACCTGGCCGCGCTGGCCGCCGGCACCCATCCGGCGCAGCGCCGGCTGGCGATGGAAGAACTGCTGGCGCACCACCTCAGCCTGCGTCGCCAGCGCATCGCGCTGCAGGCGCATCATGCGCCGCCGCTGGCCGGCCCCGGTGCGCTGGCCAAGGCGCTGCTGAAGCAGCTGCCGTTCGCCCTCACCGGCGCGCAGGCGCGCGTATTCAAGCAGATCCGCGAAGACCTCGCGCGACCTCGTCCCATGCTGCGGCTGGTGCAGGGCGACGTGGGTTCCGGCAAGACCGTGGTGGCCGCGCTGGCCGCCATGCTGGCGGTAGAGCAGGGCAAGCAGGTCGCGCTGGCTGCGCCCACCGAACTGCTGGCCGAACAGCATCTCAACAATCTGCGCGGTTGGCTGGAGCCGCTGGGCGTACGTATCGCCTGGCTGGCCGGCAAGGTCACCGGCAAGGCGCGCGCGAAGGTGATGGAACAGGTCGCCAATGGCGAAGCGCAGGTGGTGGTCGGTACCCACGCGCTGATGCAGGAGGCGGTGGTGTTCCAGGACCTCGCCCTGGCCATCGTCGACGAACAGCACCGCTTCGGCGTGCACCAGCGCCTGGCGCTGCGCGACAAGGGCGCCGGTGGCAACAGCGTGCCACACCAGCTGGTGATGACCGCCACACCGATTCCGCGCACGCTGGCGATGTCCGAGTACGCGGACCTGGACGTATCGGCCATCGACGAACTGCCGCCGGGCCGTACGCCGGTGCAGACCGTGGCCCTGAACAACGACCGCCGGCCGGAGCTGATCGAACGTATCGCCCTGGCCTGCGCGGAAGGACGGCAGGTGTACTGGGTGTGCACGCTGATCGAGGAAAGCGAAGAGCTGGATGCCACGCCCGCACAGGCCACCTTCGAATCGCTGCAGGCGCTGCTGCCGGGCGTGCGCGTGGGGCTGGTGCACGGGCGGATGAAGGCCGTCGAGAAACAGGCGACCATGCTCGCGTTCAAGGCCGGTGACATCGACCTGCTGGTGGCGACCACGGTGATCGAAGTGGGTGTGGACGTGCCCAATGCCTCGCTGATGGTGATCGAGAACGCCGAGCGTTTGGGCCTGGCCCAGCTGCACCAGCTGCGCGGTCGCGTCGGCCGCGGTTCGGCGGTGTCGCGCTGCGTGCTGCTGTACCAGGCACCGCTTTCGCAGATGGCGCGTGAGCGTCTGCAGACCATGCGCGAAACCAACGATGGCTTCGTCATCGCCGAGAAGGACCTGGAACTGCGCGGGCCGGGCGAACTGCTTGGCACGCGGCAGACAGGCCTGGCCGGCTTCCGCATCGCCGATCTGGCACGCGACGCCGGCCTGCTGCCCGGCGTGCATGACCTGGCCGAGCGCCTGCTGGCCCAGCAGCCCGCACTGGCCGACCGCGTGGTCAGCCGCTGGATCGGCACGGCCGTGCGCTACGCCTCGGCGTAAGCGGCCTCTGTGCGCTGCGCGCGGGAGTCGAGCATGGCTCGACTCTACAGACAGCCTTCTCGATCATCCCGTGGAGGTGTCGACCAAGGTCGACACCTACCAGAGCAAAATGCCGTTCCGACAGGCCGCGGGAAACTGTCGGACCCACCCCCGCCATCCCCCAGAAAACCAGCTTTTGCCGTTGCTCTGGCGTTTGCCGTTGATTCGGCGGGTGCAGGGCACAGCCCTGCCAGAACCCCCATACTTGCAACGGTCATCATCCCGGTCCACACTTCGTTGCCGATCTGAAGACGGCAACGATGACCCACAAGATCCCCCTGTTGATCGACACCGATCCCGGTGTGGACGACGCCCTGGCCCTGCTGATGGCCTTTGCCGATGAACGGCATGACGTGGTCGCCCTGACCATCGCCGCCGGCAATGTCGGCCTGCAGTACACCGTCCGTAACGCCCTCAAGCTCTGCGACATCGTCGGCCGTCCCGACGTGCCGGTGTTTGCCGGCAGCCCCGATCCGCTGCTGCATCCCTCCGTCGATGCCGCGCATGTGCACGGCCGTGATGGCTACGGCGATGTCGATCTGCCACCGCCGGGTCGACAGGCCGAAGCCGAGCATGCCGCGCTGGCGATCCTGCGCCTGTCGCACAAACATGCCGGCGAACTGATGCTGGTGATGCTCGGCCCGCTGACCAACCTGGCGCTGGCGCTGAAGCTGGACCCGACCCTGCCTCAGCGCATCAAGCGCATCGTGGTGATGGGCGGCGCGGTCACCTGCCACGGCAACATCACGCCGGCGGCGGAGTTCAACATCGCCTTCGATCCGGAAGCGGCGCACGTGGTGTTCACCGCATTCAAGCACCTGCTGGTGTCGGACTGGGAAGCCACCGTCGCCCACGGCCTGCCGCTGCAGCAGGCCGAGACGTGGCTGCAGGCCGATTCGGAGCGCGCCCGCTTCTATGAGCTGATCTCGCGCAAGACCCGTGGCCTGTCCGAAGACAGCAAGGGCGGACGCTGGTACACCGCCGATGCCCTGGCCATGGCCTGGGCGCTGAACCCGGAAGGGCAGCTGCGGGTGGAATCGCGGCCGCTGAACGTGGAACTGAACGGAACGTTCAGTCGCGGCGCGACCCTCGTCGACTGGAACCGCCAGACCGGCCAGCCGGACAACTGCGACCTGCTGATGGCCTACGACCAGGCCCGCTTCGAAAGCCTTGTGCGGCAGGCACTTGGCGCGGACTGAGCGCGGATCCACGCAACCGGTTGCCCCAAGGGGCGGCCGGTGCTTATAATGCCGCTCTTGACCACCAGCCCATTTACGGTGTGAGCCCATGAAGGCCGATATCCATCCGAACTACCGCGACGTCGTCTTCCATGACGTCACCTCCGATTTCAAGATCCTGACCCGCTCCACCATGGCGACGAAGGAAACCATCCAGTGGGAAGACGGCAACGAATACCCGCTGGTCAAGGTTGAAATTTCCTCGGCTTCGCATCCGTTCTACACGGGCAAGCACAAGGTCATCGACACCTCGGGCCGCATCGACAAGTTCCAGAAGCGCTACGCGCGCTGATCTGTCGATCCCGCTCCGAACCGACGGCCGCGCTCTGCGCGGCCGTTTGTTTTTCCCCGGCGCCTGCCCAACAGGCGTTTGGATGGACAGAACACTGCGTTCGCGTGACAACGCTTTTGCCGATCCGGGCCACTCGCTGGCCGGGTTCCGGCCGCCTGCCGTCTACGACTTCCGTCTAGCACCGGGCAAATGCTGCTGTGCGATAATGGCGTGATCCACGACACAGGTCGTGGACGTCATTCACGTGCCTGACCAATGCGCTTGGGCAGGCGCCTTCCCATGAAGGAGCGCACACAGTGTCCGATCTTGATCAGGTCACGCTCAACGCCGGCGACACGTCGGTCGTTCTGCCCGTCATCAAACCCACCCTTGGCAACGACTGCGTCGACATCGCGAAGCTGACCAAGGAAACGGGGTTCTTCACCTACGATTCCGGCTTCACCGCGACGGCCAGCTGCAAGTCCGCCATCACCTACATCGACGGCGACAAGGGCGTGCTGCTGTACCGCGGCTACCCGATCGAACAGCTGTCGGAAAAGTCGAGCTACGTCGAAGTGGCCTACCTGCTGATCAACGGCGAGCGTCCGAGCGCCGAGCAGCTGAAGGCCTTCACCGATGAGCTGGCTGCCGAGGCCAACGTCCCCGATTCGATCAACACCCTGATCGGCAGCTTCGCCAAGGATGCCCATCCGATGGCCATCCTGGCTGCCGCGATCGCGCAGCTGTCGGCCGTCTACCACGACGCGCTGGACCTGTCCGACGCCGAGCAGCGCCGCCAGGCCGCCGTGCGCCTGATCGCCAAGGTGCCGACCCTCTCGGCGCTGATCTACCGTCACGGCAAGGGCCTGCCGGCCAACACGCCGGACACCTCGCTGGATTACGTCAGCCGCTTCCTGAAGCAGACCTTCGAGTCGGCCGACGGCCAGTACGAACTGAATCCGGACGTGGTCAAGGCGCTGGACCTGCTGTTCATCCTGCACGCCGACCACGAGCAGAACGCGTCCACCTCGACGGTGCGCCTGGTCGGCTCGACCGGTGCCAATCCGTATGCGTCGGTTGCCGCAGGCGTCACCGCGCTGTGGGGTCCGGCCCATGGCGGTGCCAACGAAGCCGTGCTGAAGATGCTGGAAGAAATCGGTTCGGCCGACAACGTGGAATCGGCCGTGCTCAAGGCCAAGGACAAGACCTCCGGCTTCCGCCTGATGGGCTTCGGCCACCGCGTCTACAAGAACTTCGATCCGCGCGCCAAGGTCATCGGCGAGATGACCAGCAAGGTGCTCAAGCAGCTGGGCGTGCAGGACCCGCTGCTGGACGTGGCCGTGAAGCTGGAGCAGGCCGCGCTGCAGGACGACTACTTCGTCGCCCGCAAGCTGTACCCGAACGTCGATTTCTACAGCGGCATCATCTACAAGGCGCTGCAGATTCCGACCGAGATGTTCACCGTCATGTTCGCCCTGGGCCGTACCTCCGGCTGGGTGTCGCATTGGCTGGAACAGCAGGTCGATCCGGAAATGAAGATCGGCCGTCCGCGCCAGGTCTACACCGGCAGCGACGTGCGCGACTACCAGGGCTGATCGCCCCGCAACCGCAACGTGGAAGAACGCCCCCGCAAGGGGGCGTTTTTTTTTTGCCCATGCCGTGGTCGTGCCCTGGCCGGAGCAATGCCGAAAGCGTCGCATTCTGCTGGTCACGGCACGCGCGATGCGTGTGTGATGTCGCAGAAGTACGCGTAATCGGCAATCAAGAAACGTTGCATGTACACCGCAGGAGCCGATCAATACCTTGACCGCGCTGCTGGCAGGGCAGGTCCGTGCCGGCAGTGCTTCCATCCAGGAGGCAACCCAATCCATCAGAGAGAGAAACCATGTCGCACATGTTCAAGAAGGCCGCCCTGGCCGTGGCGCTCGCCGGCGCTTCGCTGACCGCGCAGGCCGCCGCGGAAACCAACATCACCGTGTGGGCGAACGTCGATCCGACCCTGTCCCTGCTCAAGGCCGACGGCACCGCGCTGCCGGACGCGGTGCAGCTGGTCTACCGCGCCGGCGGTGCCGGCCTGTCGTCGTGGACCGAAGATGTGCGCATCTTCACCAATGACACCGAGAAGGACGTCAGCGTACGCCTGGCGGCCGACGCCGTGCTGCGTCCCGACCTGGCCGCACCGGGTGCCATCAACGTGCCGCTGACGGTCAGCCTCAACGGCCGCGCCCTGGAGACCACCCCGATCGACTTCGCTGCAGACGACCTGTTCGACAGCGCGATTCCGGGTGCGTCGATCGCCATGCCGCTGCGCGTGCAGCAGACCGTGTCCGGCGAGATCAACTTCGCGGGCCTGTACAGCGGCACCGTTGCGCTGGTCGTGTCGCAGAACACCGCCGCGCCGTAATCCCCACCGCGCCGGCCCGTGCGCGGGCCGGCCGGCCATCGGTTGTCTCCCCATGTTGATACCTGCACCTGCCCACAGCCGGCTGGCGGTCGCGCTCGCCCTGACGTTGGCCATTCCGGCCCTGCCGACTGTCCACGCACGGCCGGTACCGGCCGGTTTCGAAGACCTCGCCAGCGGCCAGACCGAGCGTGTCGAGGTACGCCTGTTCGGGCAGTCGGCCGGCCTGTGGTCCGCCTGGGTCACGCTGGATACGGTGCAGCTGGACCAGCCCGCGCAGGTTCTGGAAGCCCTGGGTCTCAGCGCCGATGCGCGCGACGCGCTGCAGGCGGCACTGGCTGCACCGCTGCCGCGCAACAGTCATCTGGCGTGTCCCTACGGCCAACCGGATCCCGGCTGCGGCTGGATCGACAGTCCGGACGATCCTGCGCAGGTGCACGCCATCTTCGATGAAAGCGATGGCGTATTGATGTTGTTTCCGGCACGCCGGTGGCTGCCACAGCAGAGCGCGGAGCGCTCGCCGTTCCACCAGGTGTCCGAGCAGGCACAGAACGCGCTGCTGCAGCAGCAGACCGTGAATTTCAGTGGGGGGGATGGCTATCAGGCGTTGAGCGTGCAGGGCAGCACGGTGCTTGGCGTGCTGCGCGATGGCCATGTCGCCAGCAGCTGGAACTACAGCCGCCAGGCGCGGCAGGGTTATCGCGCGCATGACCGCTTCCAGCTGGACGATCTCTACTATCGCCACGATCTTGCCCAGCGCCACTACGTGCAGCTGGGCCGCATGGACCGGCGCAATCTGTCCAGCCAGCAGGGCGGCACCTTCGGTTTCGGCATGCTGCCGCTGGATCGCTTCGAAGGGCTGCGCGTGGGTACCACGCAGGCCTACGTCGATACCGACGCGAACGTCACCTCCACCCCGTTGACCGTGCTGCTCGGCCGCGATGCACGCGTGGACGCCTTCGACGGTGATCGCCTGCTGCAGACCTTTTACCTGCAGGCCGGTGTTAACGATCTCGATACGCGCCGGTTTCCGCTCGGCAGCTACACCGTCACCCTGCGCATCTATGAGGATGGCCGCTTCGTGCGCAGCGAGGAGGCGCCCTTCAGCCGGGGCGGCGACTGGTCCGAGCGCAGCCTGCAGTGGTTCGTGCAGGGCGGGCGGCGTCGTGCGCATGCGACACGTGCAAGTGACATCGGCGATGCGTCCGACACGGCGGTACAGGCGGGGTTGCGCATCCCCCTTGCGCGCAACTACGGCATGACAGCGGGTATCGCCCGCGTCGCCGATACCGGTTACGGCGAACTGCGCCTGGAGGGACGCCAGCAGTTCGGGCGGCATGACCTGCAGGCGATGGTCGGTGTGCTGAACGGAGGCGACGGCAGCCACGGCCTGCAGCAGCAGCTGAGCTATCGCCACTACGCCTCCTGGAATGTCTATCGGCAACGCCTGCGCGGTGGCGCCTGCCAGAGCAGCACGCCGGTACTGCATGACCGCTTCGGTTGTGTCGATGCGCTCAGTGCCTCGGTATCGGCGCCCCTGTTCGGCGGCAGCCTGTACCTGGGATACACGCGCCGGCGCAGCTTCACCCCGGAGTGGAGCCTGCCCGGCGAAGACGACGATGCCTGGACAGGCCTGCCGCCGGGCCTGTTGCCGCCGTATGTGCCGGCGCTGCGTCCTGCGCAGACCTCGCGCAGCCTGCAGGCCAGTTACAGCCGTACCCGGCAGTGGCGTGGACTGAGCATCGGCAGCCGGCTGGGGGTGTGGCAGCAGGACACCGACACCGGCAGCGGGCGCGGGCCTGCCCGTGATCGCGGCCTCTACCTGAACATTGCAGTCTCGCGGCTGCAGCGGATCGACGACGGCAGCGTGCAGCAGCGCGTGGCGCTGGACATGCGCCAGCCCCAGCACAGCCGCCCGGATGCCCGCCTGGGCCTGTCGCATTCGCTGCGGCAGGAGCGCGACGGCGACGCGCGCGATCTGGGCGCCGAGCTGAGCGCGTACAACGACGACCGCTACAGCGCGCTGGCCAGCGCCCGTATCGACAACCGCTTCGGGCAGAGCGGTGCATCGGTGTCGTACTACCAGCACCACGGTGGGGGTGAACTGGCCTACAGCGGCAACCACACGTCGGGGCTGTCGCTGTCCGCACGCGGGCTGCACTGGGGCGGCGCCCATGGCGCCGATGCCGGGGTAGTGGTCAGCGTGGACGATGCGCGCGATCTGGAGCTGAGTGGCGCGGCTGCCGACATCCGCGCCGGCAGCAACCGGCGCCGCATCCTCGGCTTCGGCGAGCGCCGGCTGCTGCCGCTGGGCGGCTACCAGCGTCACCGCGTGGACGTGCAGGACGCCAGTGCGCACGACAGCGACGCCGCAGTGCGTGTCGCCCGCCTGGGCGCGGCGCAGCACGCCTTCCTGCTACCGGGAAAGGTGATCGCGCTGCCGGTCACGCTGGACGTGACCTACACCTTCATCGGCAACGCACGCGACATCGCCGGTACCCCGCTGGAAGGCGCCCGCATCCTCAATGCGCCGGTGCCCTCGCTGGGCCGCGACGGCGGCTTCATCGCCGAGTTCCCGCAGCGCGAGCCGGTGCTCTACCTGCTGCGTGCAGGCGACCTGCTGCAGTGCCCGCTCACCGTGCGTGAGCGCCGCAGCGTGGTGCTGCTGGTCGGCCAGGTGCAGTGCGAACCGCTGGCGCTGGAGCAGTTGCCGGCACCGATCCGCCACCAGGCGCGGGTACAGCGGCTGCTCAACGAACTGGCCCCGGTCGCGGGGCGCAACGAACGCAACGTGATGAGTGGAGGTGCGCGATGAGGACCGCATGGAGGCTGCTGCTGGCCGCGGCCTGCCTGCTTGGCAGTGCACAGGCGCTGGCACAGCGCCCACCGGCAACGACGCCGGCCACCGGCGTGATCACCACGGACATCGTCCGCACCTTCGACCGCTCCGCGCCCGAAGCGCTGGAGCTGTGGGCGCCGCGGACGGTGCTCGGGTATGGGGAGGTGGAGCTGGGGTACGGGAAGATCCATCTGACGTGTGATGAAGACCCTGCGTATGGGCGTTGTCCGACGCGTGATACGCAGGAGGGGCCGGCGGGAAGGCGCCAACTGCAGCTAGATTTTCGCGACCATCGAAGTGGACAAGTGATCGGAGTTGCGCTCACTGGCTGGCTTGAACGTGTCGAGTGGGAGCGCTTCTGCTCGATCGATTTTTGGCATCCCGGTGAGTATCCCTTGTGGACCTCGCAGGTCAACGAATGCCTGATTCCACCAGGTGGAACAAGCGCAGCGCTTATCCTTCAGGAAGTTGACATCGCGCAGTTGGTCGCCGGCCGCTGGACTGCAGAACTCCGCCTCAACCTGCGCATCGATCCCGACGGCCCGATCATCGCCACCCATGTGTTCCGGTTCGATCTGACCATCACCGATCGCGACCGCACCATGATCTACCTGCCCGAGTTCGGCATGGCCGAGCCGCTGGTGGGCCTGCAGCTGGACTACCGGCCGATTCCCTCACCCGGCACGATCGGTGGCACCGCCGTGCTGGACATGTGTCTGTACGACGGCATGGGCTCGCAGAGCGAGTATCTGGCCATCACCGCACGTGACATGGGCCCCGCCGCGCCGGGCCGTCCGCCATCGCAGTACTCGGTCTGGCACCGCGACGGTGGGCGCGAGGCGCAGGACCGCCTGGACTACCAGCTCAGCCTGGACCACAGCGGCCAGAAGATCGCCCTGCGCAACAACGAGGAAGTGCTGCTGCGCGGCATCGATACCGCCGAGCTGCGGCTGGTGATGCTGCCCGACATGAACCAGTGGGTGTACTGCGTGCCCACGCCGCTGACCCTGGAAACCCCCCGTGTGCCGGCGTCCGAGAAACGCGAGGGCTACTACGACGGCCGCCTCAAGCTCGAAATGCGCCTGCCGACCGACCGCCTCTGACCTTCCCCTGGAACCCGATCCCATGAGCAAGATTCCCCTGGCCGGCGCGCTGCTGCTGGCCCTTCTGCCAGCGGCACCGGTGCTGGCCAATCTCAACGTCCACCCCATGCGCGTGCACGCCGAAGCCGGCAAGACCACGACCGTGCGCGTGCACTCGCAATCACCGCAGCCGCAGTACGTGCAGGCCACGGTGAAACGCATCCTGCACCCGGCCAGTGACCACGAAGAAGAAGTCGATGAGGCCGTCGGCACCGCAGCGGTCATGGCGGTCACGCCAGGACGCTTCGGTCTGGCAGGAGGCGGCACGCGCCTGATACGGATCATTCCGCTGCAGCCGGTCGAGCAGGAAACCGCGTTCCGCATCTACTTCGAAGGCGTACGCGGTCCTGATGACAGCACGCCGGAGGTGCCGGTGCAGGGCGCCAGCGCCACGCTGGGCGTCAGCCTGGTCTGGGGCGTGCTGGTCAATGTGCTGCCCGCCGAGGGGCGCGTCGAGATGGCCCTGGACGGTGATCGCCTGTTGAACCGCGGCACGCTGCGGCTCGGCGTCAACCAGGTGCAGGACTGCGCCGCAGACGGCCGCTGCACCACGCACGAAATCAAACGCAGCCTTTACCCCGGCGCGGCGATGACGCTGCCGTTCGTGCCCCGCGCTGGCGGGCGTGTGGAGATCGACTACCGGCTCAGCCACGCCGGCTTCCGTGAGCACCGGCAGACGCTGCAGCCCTGACTGCCTGGCCTTGCGCCCCCAGGTTCCCGTTTCCCAACCACCGAGACATCGATGAATCGCATCTACCGTTTGATCTGGAATACCCGCCTGCGCTGCTGGGCCGTGGCCAGCGAGCACACCCGTTCGCGCGGCAAGCCGGCTTCGGCGGCACGCCCGCTTGCCGCCGCCCTGTGCGTGATGCTGGCCGCTCCCGCGTTCGCGACCGAGGTTGCATCGGATCCGTTGATCGTGCCCGACGCCATTGCGGCGGAGGCTGACGCAGCACCGGCAGAGTGGGACGCGTTGATGAGCGCGTTCATCGGCTCGCCTGCCACGTCGCGCAGTGTCGGCACTACCAGCTACCAGAACGTGCTGATCGGTGGAGGTTCCACGGTCAACAGCACCAAGGGCGTGGCCATCGGCGTGGGTTCGGTCACGGCGTTCGACGGCATCGGTATCGGCAACAATGCCCAGGGACTTGCCGGTGGCGTGGCCATCGGCATCAATGCGGGCACGGGAAGCGGCGAAGGGGGCACTGCGATCGGCAAAAGCGCCACGGCGCTGGGAGTCGGGGCCGTCGCGATCGGCCTCAACAGCTACGTTGGCGCGTCCGGTAACAGTGCGGTCGCGGTCGGGCGCAATGCCCGGGCCGAGGGTAGCGATGCCACGGCGATGGGGCCGAGGGCACAGGCGTCGGGATCCAGATCGGTAGCGCTGGGCAACAATGCGCAGGCACAGGCGCAGGGATCCGTCGTCATCGGTGACGGCAGCAGACTTGCCAACGGCAACGCACACCACGCCATCGTGATCGGCAGCGGTGCGCGCTCCGGCGGCTACGATGCGGGCATCGCCATCGGCCAGAACGCCGTGACCGACGGCCACGGCAAGGCCGTGGCGCTGGGTGCCAACGCCAATGCCGGGCAGAGCAATGCAGTGGCCCTGGGCGCCGGCTCGGTCACCAGTGCCAGCAACCAGGTCTCGGTGGGCAATGACACCCTGAAGCGCCGCATCGTCAATGTGGCCGATGGCACCCTGAGCACCACCAGCAGCGAAGCAGTGACCGGCAAGCAGCTGCACGCCACCAACCAGAGCATCGCCAGCGCGACGGGCACGGCGAACGCGGCGAAGACGGCCGCAGACCAGGCTGCGACGAAAGCCGGGCAGGCCTTGGCCAGGCTGGATGGCAGCCGCATCGCGATTGGGACCGGTGCCACTGCAACGGGCACCAACAGCACCGCCATCGGCAATGCCGCCGATGCGTCCGGTGGCTACAGCAACGCCCTGGGTTTCCAGGCGTCCAGCGCCGGCAGCAACGCCGTGGCGATGGGCACCCTGGCATCTGCGGACGGCAGCAGTGCAGTGGCATTGGGTAACCGCGCGCGGACCGAGGGGGGCGACAACGGCGTGGCCATCGGCAATGCGGCATTGGCCTACAACAATGACGGTCTTGCACTGGGCAACAATGCCCGCAGCGGCGTCAATGCGGCCGGTGAGCGCGTTGCCGCGTCCAACGGCGGCGTGGCGCTCGGCACCGGCTCGCGCAGCGGCAATGGCGGCGTGGCATCGGGCCTGCGTGCCTCGGCCACCGGCGATCGTGCCGTGGCCATCGGCAACGACGCCAAGGCCGACGTGATCCATGCCACCGCACTGGGCTATCAGGCGGCGGCCACAGGCAACCAGGCTACGGCGCTGGGCCGCGGCAGTGTGGCCAGCGCCCGCTTCGCTACATCTGTCGGCAATCTGTCCGAAGCGACGGCCGAGAGCAGTGCCGCCCTTGGCGACCGCGCGCTGGCCAACCACACCGGTTCGGTGGCGCTGGGCAGTTCCTCCACCACCTCCGGCAGCAACCAGGTCTCAGTCGGTAATGCCACGCTCAAGCGCCGTATCGTCAATGTGGCCGATGGCACGCTGAGCAGCACCAGCACCGAGGCGGTCACCGGCAAGCAGCTGCATGCGACCAACCAGAATGTCACCGCAGTCAGCCAGGCGGCTACTGCGGCCCAGGCCGATGCCACACGCGCGCTGACGGCCCTGGCCAGCACCACCACCGCCGTCGGCCAGGGGGCGTCGGCGGGTGGCAATGCCGTGGCGGTCGGCCATTCGGCGAAAGCGGAGGGCTCCCACAGCAACGCCTTCGGTTACCAGGCCAGCGCGGCTGGCGCCAACGCGGTGGGCGCGGGCACCCTGGCGGGCGCCGCGGCTGACTCCTCGGTGGCGCTGGGCAATCGTGCCGCCGTGGATGCCACCTCCAGCGGCGCCATCGCACTGGGCACCAACGCCAAGGTCAATGCGCAGGCGGGCAACAGCGTCGCCTTGGGCGCGGGCTCGGTGGCGACCGGCGCCAACCAGGTCTCGGTGGGCAGTGCCACGGTGAAGCGGAACATCGTCAATGTGGCTGACGGAACGCTGAGCACCACCAGCGCCGAGGCGGTGACCGGCAGGCAGCTGCATGCCACCAACCAGAACCTCGCCACGGTGAATGCGCTGGCCAACACCGCACACAGCATCGCCAACGATGCGCAGACCAAGGCCAACGCGCTGGGGGGGCTGCTCAGCCAGAGTGCCGGCAACAGCGACGTCCGCGTCGGTGCCAGCAATACCGGTGGCGCGGTGGACATGCGCAACCAGTCCAGCGCCAACCGTCGCGTCACCGGCGTGGCCGACGCGGCACTCAGCAGCACCAGTGCCGATGCGGTCAGTGGCCGGCAGCTGCATGCCACCAACCAGAACGTCACGCAGGTCACCGCCACCGCCGCCACGCTCAGTGGCCTGGTCGGCCAGGCGGCAGCCGGCGGCGATCTGCGGCTGGGCGCGCAGAACAGTGGCACCGTCCTCGATGTCCGTAACCAGGGCAACGCCAGCCGTCGTATCAGTGGCGTCGCCGATGGTGTGCTGAGTGCAGCCAGTACCGACGCGGTGAGTGGTCGCCAGCTCAACACCACCAACCAGAACGTGACCACGGCCACCACCCTGGCCAATACGGCGCACAGCGTGGCCAACGCCGCCCAGTCCACCGCCAACGATGCACAGGGCAAGGCCAACGTGCTCGGTGGCCTGCTCAGCCAGACCTCGTCCACCGGCGACGTACGACTGGGAGCCGCCAACAGCGGCGGCGTGCTGGATGTGCGCAACCAGGGCAACCAGGCGCGTCGCGTGCACGGCGTTGCCGCCGGTCAACTGTCGGCCACCAGCGACGATGCAGTCAGCGGCCGCCAGCTGTTCGACAGCAACGCGCAGATCGCCCGCAACCGTACGGACATCGACCGCCTGCGCGAGGACTTCGAGGGCTTCGATCCGGACCTGTCCGATGTGGTGCGCTTCGACGCAGGCGGCAATGTCGACCTCGAGGGAGGCCGCCTGCTCGCCGTGGGCGACGGACAACTCAGTGCCGACAGCCGCGAGGCGGTCAATGGCGCGCAGCTGTTCGCCACCAATACGAAGGTGACCGAGCAGGGCGCACAGATCGCATCCGCGCGGGACGACCTGGATGCGTTGCGCGTGGACTTCGACAACTACACGCCTGACCTGGGCAGCGTCGTGCAGTTCGGCGAGGATGGCACGGTGGACCTGAAGGATGCGCGTCTGGTCGCCCTGGCTGAGGGCGAGATCGGTGCAGGCAGCCGCGAGGCGGTCACGGGCGGGCAGCTGTTCGTGACCAATGAGCGGGTGTCGGTGCTGGAGGAGGCGCAGAAGTATGTGGTTGTCGGATATGACGAATGGAGCGGTGCTGCCGAGGTTGGGATTCTTGCAACGGCAATGGGCAGCGACACCAAGGCAATGGGAGAAGGGGCAACTGCGGTTGGCAGCTTCGCACAGGCGTGGGGCAAGAACTCCGTATCGTTGGGGCGCGCAGCCCTTGTCCGTGAAGGTGCGGAGGATGGCTTCGCTTTGGGCGCACGGTCCCAGGTGAATGTTCAGAACGGTATTGCATTGGGCGGTTCCACAAAGGTTCTCGAAGGAGCACGCAATAGCGTCGCTTTGGGTTGGGGATCAGTCGCTACCGACGTCAATGAGGTCTCATTGGGTGGCGGTGGAATTCTGCGTAGAGTCACGAATGCGATGAACGGCATCGCCGGAAATGACCTCGCTAATGTCGACCAGCTCTCCGGCGTGGTGAGCGCTCTCGGCGGCGGCGCGGGCTTTGCCGCGGATGGCAGCGTGATTGCTCCCTCCTATGGTGTGCAGGGCTCCATACACGGCACGGTAGGCGATGCACTGGCCGCGCTGGATGCAGGCGTGGACAGCAATCGCGGCGGATTGGATGCAATGGACGCGCGCCTCAATACGCTGGATCAGGCGCGGGCGATGGCGGATGCCAGTGCCGTGCGCTTCGGCGCCGACCGTTCCGCCGTCGATTTCGGTGGCGCGCGCCTCATCAACGTCGGCGAGGGTGATATCAGCCACGCCGGCAGCCGGGAGGTGGTTACGGGCGGGCAGCTTCATGCCAGCAACCAGCGGATCGCTGGCCTGGAGGAGAAGCACCTGTATGCCATCGTAGGCTATGACGAGCTGAGCAAGCCAGCTCAAGCAGGGCTTCTGGCAACGGCAATGGGAAGTGACACATTGGCTATGGCTGAGGGAGCCACTGCAATCGGCAGTTTTGCTCAAGCTCGGGGCAAAAATTCAGTTTCTCTGGGTCGCGCGGCATTGGTTCATGAGGGTGCGGAGAATGGCTTTGCGCTGGGTGCACGCTCACAAGTGCAAGTGCTCAATGGTGTCGCACTTGGTTCTTCCGCTGTAGTTCACTCTGGCGCCACTCAGAGTGTTGCACTTGGCTCATGGTCTGAAGCGCGAGGAGCCAATGAAGTTTCATTGGGGCATGCGACTCTCAAGCGTCGCGTAACCAACGCTGCCAACGGCCGCGATGCCAGCGACCTCACCACCGTCTCCCAGCTCCGCAGCGCCTTCGCGGCCTTCGGCGGCGACATGCGCATGGATGCCGACGGCAACATCGTCGCGCCGGAGTTCCACGTGCAGGGCCAGCGGCAGGCCACGGTCGGTGATGCGCTGAAGTCGCTCGACGGCGCGGTGGTCGACACGCGCCGGGATCTGGCCAGCATCGATGCGCGCTTCGAACGCCTGTTCGACGATGGCGGCGTCCGCAATGACGGTACCGGCCAGCTGCGGCTGGCCGGGGAACACGGCAGGGTGCTGGGCAACGTGGCCAACGGCATGATCGCGCCGGGCAGCCGCGATGCGGTCAATGGTGGTCAGCTGCACGCCGTGCAGCAGCAGCTCAACGGCCGCATCGACGGACTGCAGTCGCAGATCGACGGGTCGGCGACGGCCAGCCGCCAGGCAGCGGTGGACGACGTCGCTGGCGAGTCGCCGGCGGACAGCCAGACCCCGGCACCGCCGGTCAAGGACGCGCCGTCGGTGGCCTCCACCGACACGCCGAAGCCGAAGCCGGAAGCCGACGATCCGTTGCCGCAGGTGGACTCGCGTGCCGTGGATCAGGCGGTGAACCAGGCGCAGGCCTACACCGACCAGGCGATGGCCAGCGTGGACCGCCGGCTGGACCGGATGGACAAGCGCCTGAACCGGATGGCGGCAATGGGCAGTGCGCAGGCGGCGATGGCGATGAACACCGCCGGCCTGCAGACCTACAACCGCCTCGGCGCGGGTGTGGGCCATGCCGAAGGCGAGTCGGCGCTGGCGGTGGGTTACCAGCGCGTGCTCAACGAGCGCGGCTCGGCCACCTTCAGCCTCAATGGTGCCTTCACCAACAGCGGTGAGCGCACCGTGGGCGTGGGCTTCGGCGTGGGCTGGTAACCGGCAGGGCGACGCGGTCCGGTCGCCCTGATGCATGACGACGCCCCACGCGGTCCGCCGCGTGGGGCGTCTGCGTTGTGGGGCTCAGATGCTGCCGAGATAGCTTTCGATCTGCTCCTGGCTGAGCAGTTCGCGCAGCTGGGCCTGCGAGGCGCGCCGCATCGGCTTCTCGTCGACCGGTGACAGCGGTGCCTGGCGCAGGGCGTCATACGGCAGCACGGCCAGGTCGAACGTCAGTTCCTCCGCACTGAACACCCAGACCGGCACGTCCAGGCTGCGCTCGCGGTCCAGGCGCAGCCGGCGCACGCGCGACTCGGCCGGAATGCCCTGTTCGTCCAGGAAGCGATGCACGGCTTCGGGGTCGTCGCTGTGCAGATGGACCTGCACGGGGCTGTTGGCATCGGCGGTGCCGTCCAGCACCGGGCCGACCAGGCGCGGGGCGAAGGCATGCAGGAATTCCAGTGCGCGCAGCGCAGCTTCGCGACGGCGCTGCAGCTCGTTGCCGTGCTGGGGGCCAGCGAACAGGCGCTGGTACTCGCGCAGCGCATCCTCGATCTCGACATTGCGGGGCAACGAGGCATCGTCATGGATGCCGAGCCGGCTGGCCGCCTTCAGTTTGGCCTGGTGGAAGTCGCGGATGCCGCCTTCGGCCATCAGGCGGGCGGCTTCGTGGGCGAGGCGGTGACGACGCTCACGGGTCTGGGTGGTGGCATGCTGGCGGGCGCGATGCATGCGGGAACTCCTGTTGCGACCTGGCTACAGACTAGCGCAACGGTGTGACATCTGCGTGGGGAATGGAACAGGGATACGGGGCCGGCCCACGCTCGGCTGGCCGGGCCGTCGAGCCGGGCATGCGCCGGCTCGACGGTGACGCCCGCGGCGCGCGTCAGAAGATATCGAACGCAGCCGCGTCGGCTTGCGGGGTATTGAGGTTGAGGTCGTAGTCCGTCAGGCGATCCATGTCCTCCACCTTGACCCATTCGGTCGCGCCGTTGAGCGTGGTCTGCACCATGCCGCTGGGCGGGTCGTTCTGCGCGATCGGCGTGTCCTTCAGCGCGGTGCGCATGTACTCGATCCAGATCGGCAGCGCGGCCTTGCCGCCGTATTCGCGGTAACCCAGCGAACGGAAGTCATCGCGGCCCACCCACACGGTGGTCACGTACGGGCCGCCGAAGCCGGAGAACCAGGCATCGCGGTGGTCGTTGGTGGAGCCGGTCTTGCCGCCCACGTCCTCGCGGCCGAGCACCTTGGCCTGGGTACCGGTACCGCGCTGGACCACATCGCGCATCATCGACACCAGCTGGTAGGCGGTGCGTGCATCGATCGCGCGCGGCGCGGTGCGCGCATCCGGGTTGACCGGTGCGGCAGCGGTTTCGGTGGTGGCCTGCGCCTTGGCGGCGGCCGGGTCCGGCGTGGGGGCCGGGGCACCGAAGTTGAAGCCGTCCACGACCTGACTGACCGGCTGGTCGCTGCTGCCGGTACAGTCGCGGCAGGCCAGTGCCGGGTTCTCCTTGAACACCAGGTTGCCGTCGCGGTCGTTCACCTGGTCGATCAGCCAGGTGTCCACGCGCGAGCCGCCGTTGGCGAACACGGCATAGCCACGGGCCACCGACAGCGGGGTCAGCGAGGCGGTGCCGAGCGACATCGACAGGTTCGGCGGCAGCTCCGATTCGGCGAAGCCGAACTCGCTGATGTACTTGCGGGCGTAGTCCACGCCCATGCCGTCGAGCAGGCGCACCGAGACCAGGTTGCGCGACTGCACCAGGGCTTCGCGCAGGCGCATCGGGCCGCGGAAGCCACCGCCATCGTTCTGCGGTGCCCAGGTCTTGCCGCGGCGGTCGCGGAACACGACCGGGGCATCAAGCACGATCGAAGCCGGGTTGTAACCCTTGTCGAACGCTGCGGCATAGACGAACGGCTTGAAGCTCGAACCGGGCTGGCGACGGGCCTGGGTGGCGCGGTTGAACTTGTTGCCGGAGAAGCTGAAACCGCCGACCAGCGCCTTCAGCGCACCGCTGTGGGCATCCAGCGAGACCAGCGCGGACTGGCCGCGCGGGATCTGGTCCAGCAGCCATTCGCCCTCCTTGTCGCCGGCGCGCACACGCACGATGTCGCCGCGCTGCACCAGCTTGCCGGGGGTCTTGTTGGTCCACCGGGCGGCACCGGCCGGCAGCACGATCTCGCTGCGGTTGGCCAGCACCACCGTGGCGCTGCCATCGGCACCGGCGCTGGCAACGATCGCCGGCAGCAGGCCTGCCTGCGCCGGGATGCCGCGCAGATGTTCGGCCAGGGCTGCGGCATCGTCGCCGGCCCCCAGCTGCACCTGCTTCTCCACGCCGTGCCAGCCGTGGCGGTGGTCATACAGCAGCAGGCCGTCACGCACCGACAGGTTGGCCGCGGTCTGCAGGGTCGAATCGATGGTGGTGGTGACGTGGTAACCCTTGTTGACCACATCGCCGCCGAAGCGCGCGATCATCTCCTGGCGCACCAGTTCGGCCACGTAGGGCGCCTCGACCTGCACCGGCGGCTCATGCGCGGTGGCATGCATCGGCACGGCCTTGGCCGCATCGGCCTCGGCCTGGCTGACGAACTTCAGATCGGCCATGCGCTGCAGCACATAGTTGTCGCGGCGCTGGCGGGCGCGTTCCGGGTTGGAGATCGGGTTGCCGGAGGAGGGGAACTTCGGGATGCCGGCCAGCGAGGCCATCTCATCCAGGTCCAGCTCGGCCAGCTTCTTGCCGTAGTAGAACTCCGCTGCCGCGGCCACACCGTAGGCACGGTTGCCGAAGAAGCTCTTGTTCAGGTACAGCTCGAAGATCTCGTCCTTGCTCAGCTCGGACTCGATCTTGCGGGCCAGCAGGATCTCGGCCAGCTTGCGGGTGTAGCTGTACTCGGAACTGAGGAAGAACTGGCGGGCCACCTGCTGGGTGATGGTGGACCCGCCGGGCACGCGCTTGTCGTTGGTGGTGGCCAGCAGCCACACCGCGCGGGCGATGCCCTTGTAGTCCACGCCGCCATGTTCATAGAAGCGGGCGTCCTCGGTGGCCAGGAAAGCCTGCTTGAGCTTCTCCGGCACCTCCTTCATGGTGACCGGGGTGCGCCGGGTCTCGCCGAACACCGCCATCAGCTTGCCGTCGGCGGCATAGACGTACATCGGCTCCTGCATCTCCACGTCGCGCAGGGTCTGCACGTCGGGGAGCTTGGAGGACACAGCGTAGTAGAGACCGCCCACAGCGGCCGCACCGATCAGCGCCAGGACCAGGACAATCAGGAAGATCCAGCGCAGCCAGCGGCGGAGTCGAGTCATCGGGTTCAGATTCCGATTGCGAATTTCGTGGTCGCAGAGTATAGATTACGCAAGGTGGCGGCTGGGGTCGGCACCGGGGAGCGCAAGGGGAAACGCCAGGGGCTGCATCGTGAACCTGTGAGGGAATTCACAGCAGGGCGGTTGCCATTTGCTAAGAATACGTTATTAATGCGCGGTCGCAGTTCTTGCGTCCAAGTGCCCGTCGGCAGGGGAGAAACCGTGGGGCTCATCCCAAAAAGTCAGTCGCCGCTTATTGGCGTCGACATCAGTTCGACTGCGGTAAAGCTGTTGCAGCTTTCCCGCAGTGGCAATCGTTTCCGTGTGGAACATTACGCCGTGGAACCACTGCCGCCGAATGCGGTCGTGGAGAAGAACATCGTCGAGGTGGAGGCCGTGGGTGAGGCCATCCGCCGGGCGTTGAACCGTTCCGGCAGCAAGGCGAAGCAGGCCGCCGCCGCCGTGGCCGGCTCGGCCGTGATCACCAAGGTGATCCCGATGCCGGCCGAGCTCGACGAGAACGACATGGAAGCGCAGATCGAGCTGGAAGCGGTCAACTACATTCCCTATCCGATCGAGGAAGTGAACCTGGACTTCGAGGTGATCGGGGTGATCCCGAACAACCCGGAGATGGTCCAGGTGCTGCTGGCCGCGTCGCGGTCCGAGAATGTGGAACTGCGCCAGTCGGCGCTGGAACTCGGCGGCCTCCAGGCCAAGGTGATGGACGTGGAGGCCTTCGCGGTCGAGAACGCCTTCGCCCTGGTTGCCAGTGAGCTGCCGGTGTCCACCGACGGCGTGGTCGCGCTGGTCGACATCGGCGCCACGATGACCACCCTGAACGTCCTGCGCGGCGGGCGCAGCCTGTACAGCCGCGAACAGGTGTTCGGCGGCAAGCAGCTGACCGACGAGATCATGCGCCGCTACGGCCTGAGCTACGAGGAAGCCGGCCTGGCCAAGCGCCAGGGCGGGCTGCCGGAAAGCTACGAGATGGAAGTGCTGGAGCCGTTCAAGGAAGCCACGGTCCAGCAGATCAGCCGCCTGTTGCAGTTCTTCTACGCCGGCAGCGAATTCAATCGTGTCGATCATATCGTGCTGGCCGGAGGCTGCGCGGTTCTTGGGGGCCTGCCGGAAATGGTCGAGGAGCAGCTGGGTGTGCCGACCGTGGTCGCCAATCCGCTGGCGCAGATGACGCTGGGACCGAAGGTGAACGCGCATGCGCTGGCCCAGGATGCTCCCGCGCTGATGATCGCGACCGGTCTGGCGCTGAGGAGCTTCGACTGATGGCACGCATCAACCTGTTGCCCTGGCGCGCCGAACGGCGCAAGCAACGCCAGCGCGAGTTCTACGCAATGCTGGGCATGGCCGCCGTGGGTGGCCTGCTGCTGTCGCTGATGATCTGGTTCTACTACGACCGCCAGGTCAGCGGCCAGATGGACCGCAATGCCTACCTGCAGGCCGAGATCGACAAGGTCAAGGAGCAGAACAAGGAGATCGACCGCCTCGACGCGCAGAAGGAGCGGCTGCTGGCGCGCAAGAAGGTGATCGAGGAACTGCAGGCCAAGCGCTCGCAGATGGTCCACCTGTTCGACGCGCTGGTGCGCACCATTCCCGATGGCGTCGTGCTGACCGCCCTGAAGCAGGAAGGGGACACCCTTACCCTGGAAGGCCGTACCCAGTCCAACGCCCGCGTTTCGGCGTACATGCGCAACCTGGAGACGTCCGGCTGGATGGCCAGCCCGGAGCTGTCGATCATCGAGGCGCGTGAGCCGGACAAGGACAAGGACGGTCGCCCGGGCCCGGTATCGGACATCAAGGCGCTGCCGTATGTGTTCGTGGTCAAGGTGAAGCTGCCGGCGCAGAGCGAGGAGGCCACCGCGCCGCCGGGCCTGAATGCCGATGGCACCGTGGCACCGGCCGCAGCCGCCGAACCGGTCGCACCGCTGTCGGCCGCGCCCGAAGCCGCCGCGCCCGCCGCACCGGCCACCGCACCCGCCACCACGCCGCCCCCGGCAACGGCCCCGCCGGCCGCTGCGCCGGCCAAGCCGGAGGGCAGCCGCCTGGCACAGCCGCCGCAGGCCTTCCACGCCCCGTTGCAGGGGGATCGCGCATGAGCCAGAAGATCGATCTCAAGAACCTGGATTTCAACGACATCGGCAACTGGCCGCAGAAGGCCAAGATCGTCTTCTGCGCGCTGCTGGCGCTGGTCATCATGTTCGTGGCGTGGATGCTGCTGATCAGTGGCAAGCGCGAGGAACTGGAGGGCCTGGAGCGGCAGGAGACCGAGCTGCGCACCGAGTTCACCAAGCAGCAGGAACGTGCGGTGAACCTGGCGCCGCTGAAGCAGCAGCTGGCACAGATGGAGCAGGTGCTGCAGCAGATGCTGCGGCAGCTGCCGAGCAAGACCGAAATGCCGGACCTGATCATCGACATCTCGCAGACCGCGTTGTCCAGCGGCCTGTCCAACGAGCTGTTCGAACCCGAGTCCGAGCAGATCAAGGAGTTCTACGCCGAGAAGCCGATCAAGCTGCGGATGGTGGGCAGCTACCACCAGTTCGGTGCGTTCGTCAGCGGCGTGGCTTCGTTGCCGCGGGTGGTCATCCTGACCATGCACGACATCAACCTCAAGCCCAAGGACAAGACCAGCGGCAACGTCCGCGCAGGTGCGCTGGAGCTGTCCGGCACGGTCAAGACCTACCGGTATCTGGACGAAGCCGAAGTGCAGGCGCAGCAGAGTGCTGACGCCGGCAAGGAGGGCGGGAAGTGATGCGCGCACAGATCGTACGCGGGTCGATGGTGCTGGCGGTCCTGCTGCTGGCCGGCTGTGGCCGCGGCGTGACCAGCACGCCGGGCGATGCGCCGAACCTGGAGAAGTGGGTGGAGGGCGAGCGTGCGCGACCGGCGCAGCCGCTGGAGCCGCTGCCGGTGATGCAGCAGTTCGAGACCTTCGAATACTCCGCGCAGGGCATGCGCGATCCGTTCACCGATGCCTGGACCAATCCGCAGCAGGGGAACGGCGGATTGCGACCGGACCCGAACCGGCGCAAGGAGCCCCTGGAGGGCTTCCCGCTGGACGCACTGGACATGGTCGGCACCATCGGCACCGGCGGCAGCACCGTCGCGCTGGTGATGGGGCCGGACAAGGTCACCTACCGGGTCCGCCCGGGCGGCTACCTGGGGCAGAGCGACGGGCGGGTCACCGCGGTCTTCGAGGACCGCGTTGAACTGATCGAACTGGTGCCGGATGGCGCGGGTGGTTGGCTGGAACGGCCAGCGACGCTCGCGCTGGAAGATCAATGATCGTTTACTGGGGATAGCACGATGACCTTTCACCAAGCCAAGGGGCTGCGTCCCATCCGGCGCTCTACCTTGAACCGTGTCAGCGCGCTGGGAGTCGCGCTGATGCTGGCCTGCGCTCCGGCGCTGGCCGCCGCACCGGCGGAGAAACCGGCCAGCACCGCGGTGGCCCCTTCGGCCCCGGCGACAACTGGCCTGTCGGTGTCCAAGATCGATTTCAAGCGCGGCGATGACGGCGTCGGCCGCCTGATCCTGCAGTTCGACGGCCAGGGCGCGATTCCCGACCTGCGCACGCAGGGCAGCAACGTCGTGGTCGACGTGGGCAACGCGCGCCTGCCGGCCAACCTGCAGAAGCCGATGAACGTGGTCGACTTTGCCACGCCCGTGCAGCGCATCGATGCCAAGCCATCGGGCGCCGGGACCCAGCTGGTGCTGAGCACGGCGGGTACGGTGGAGTCGCTGGCCTACCAGAGCGGCAACGAATACGTGGTCGAGATCAGTCCGCGACAGGCGCCCGCCGCCGTCGGTGCGGTCAACGCCGGTACGGTCACCCAGGCGGCGAAGGCCGTCGGCCAGCGTGGCTACTCGGGCAAGCCGGTCACCTTCAACTTCCAGGACGTGCCGGTGCGCACGGTGCTGCAGTTGATCGCCGAAGAATCCAACCTCAATGTCGTGGCGTCCGATTCGGTACAGGGCAACGTGACCCTGCGCCTGGTCAACGTTCCGTGGGACCAGGCGCTGGACATCGTGCTGCGCGCGAAGGGCCTGGACAAGCGTCGCGATGGCAGCGTGATCTGGGTCGCGCCGCAGGCCGAGCTGGCCAAGTTCGAGCAGGAGAAGGAAGACGCCCGCATCGCCATCGAGAACCGCGAAGACCTGGTGACCGATTACGTGCAGATCAACTACCACAGCGCCACGCAGATCTTCAAAGCGCTGACCGAGGCCAAGGGCATCGGCGGCGGTGGCGGTGGTGGAAGTGGCGGTTCCTCGTCGCAGGAGGAAAGCGGGTTCCTGTCCACGCGCGGCCGCATCGTTGCCGACGAGCGCACCAACACGCTGATGATCAGCGACATCCCCAAGAAGATCGCACGCATGCGCGAACTGATCGGGGTGATCGATCGTCCAGTGGACCAGGTGCTGATCGAAAGCCGCATCGTGATCGCCACCGACACCTTCGCCCGCGAACTGGGTGCGAAGTTCGGCATCAGCGGCAGCCGCGACAATGTCTACTTCAGCGGCAGCCTCGACGCCAACGCCAAGACCCGCAAATCGCAGGTCGATACCGCGCTGGAAAATGCCAAGGCCGTGCGTGAGTGGCAGGCCGGTGGCAGTGTCGGTCCGGCACCGGTGCCGACCGGCTCGACCATCGAGCGTGGCCTGAACTGGAACCTGCCGGTGGCCCTGGCCAACAACCCGGGTTCGCTGGCGCTGTCGATCCTCAACGCGGGCTACCTGCTGGATGTCGAGTTGTCGGCCATGCAGGAGGAATCGCGTGGCGAAGTGATCTCCAATCCGCGCGTGGTCACCACCAACCAGCGCGAGGCGATGATCAAGCAGGGCAAGGAGATCGGTTACGTCACCATCAGCGGTACCGGTGCCGCCGGGGGCGCGGGTTCGACGCCGAACGTGCAGTTCAAGGAAGTCGTGCTGGAGCTGCGGGTGACCCCGACGATCACCAATGACAACCGCGTGTTCCTGAACATGCAGGTCAAGAAGGATGAAGTCGATCGCCTGATCGAACTGCAGGGCTACGGTACGGTGCCGTCGATCAACCGCCGCGAAGTCAATACCGCGGTGCTGGTCGAGGACGGCCAGACCGTAGTGATCGGCGGTGTGTACGAGTTCACCGATCGCAACAGCATCAGCAAGGTGCCGTTCCTGGGCGATGTGCCGTTCCTGGGCAATCTGTTCAAGAAGCGCGGTCGCAACAAGGACAAGGCCGAGCTGCTGGTGTTCGTGACGCCGAAGGTGCTGCGCGTAGCCAAGCAGAACTGAGCCACCGCCTGCAGCAGGTGCGAAACGGGGCCGCCATGTGCGGCCCCGTCTGCGTTGCGGCCATGCATCCACGCAGGGCGTGGACGCTGTTCAGCGTCTCTTGATGCCATCGCCGGGGCACCCTGCGATGATGTCGGGAACCCGTGCCGTCCTGTGCCGGTCAAAGGCCCTCATGAACCTGCCCCCGCCGATGCCCGAATCTGCAATGCCGGCTGCCACGCCGGCCACGTCCCGCCTGCACGCGGCGTTCAACACGTTGCGCGAAGCGCTGTCGGCCGAGATCGTCGGCCAGGCCGCCCTGGTCGAGCGCCTGCTGATCGCGCTGCTGGCCGATGGCCATCTGCTCGTGGAGGGCGCGCCCGGGTTGGCCAAGACCACCGCCATCCGCGCCCTGGCAGCGCGCCTGGAGGCCGATTTCGCGCGCGTGCAGTTCACCCCGGACCTGTTGCCTGCCGATCTGACCGGTACCGAGATCTGGCGCCCGCAGGAAGGCCGTTTCGAATTCGTGCCGGGCCCGATCTTCCATCCGATCCTGCTGGCCGATGAAATCAATCGTGCACCGGCCAAGGTGCAGTCGGCGCTGCTGGAAGCGATGGGCGAGCGCCAGGTCACCGTGGGTCGCCACACCTATGCGTTGCCCTCGTTGTTCCTGGTGATGGCCACGCAGAACCCGATCGAGCAGGAGGGCACGTTCCCGTTGCCCGAAGCGCAGCTGGACCGCTTCCTGATGCATGTGCGCATCGGTTATCCGGACCAGACGGCCGAGGCGGAAATCCTGCGGCTGGCGCGCGAACGTGCGCGCGGCGCGCTGGGTGAAGCCCCGGCGGCCCCGGAGAAAATGCCGATGCAGGATGTCTTCCAGGCGCGTCGCCAGGTACTGGACCTGCACATGGCACCGGCCCTGGAACGCTACCTGGTGGAGCTGGTGCTGGCCTCCCGCGATCCGGCCCGCTACGACCCCGCGCTGGGCCGTCGCATCGCGTGGGGCGCCAGCCCGCGCGGTTCGATCGCGCTGGAGCGTTGCGCGCGTGCGCGCGCATGGTTGGCCGGCCGTGACTTCGTCACCCCTGATGACGTGCGTGCGGTGGCTGCGGACGTGCTGCGCCACCGCGTGCTGCCGAGCTACGAGGCGACCGCCGAAGGCTGGGATGGCGAACGGCTGGTGCAGGAACTGCTGGCCCGGGTGCCGGCACCCTGAGCCTGCGCATGACCGATACATCCCAGGAGCATGGAGTGTCCGCCAGCGAAGGCGATGGACTGCGCCCGCAGCTGGCCGAGCTGGTGGCGCTGCGCCGTCTGGCCCAGCGTCCGCCGCCGCCCCGTCGCGGCCGCGCCGGCAATGCGGGGCAGGCACCGTCGCCGCTGCGCGGGCGCGGCATGGAGTACGCGGAATCGCGCGAGTACGTCGCCGGTGACGATGCCCGTCATATCGACTGGCGCGTGACCGCGCGCACCGGTCGTGCCCATACCAAGCTGTTCCAGGCCGAACGCGAACGGGTCAGTCTGATCGTGGCCGATACCTCACCCGCGCTGTACTTCGGCACCCGCGTGCGTTTCAAGTCGGTGCAGGCTGCGCGTGCCGGTGCAGTCGCCGCCTGGTCGGCGCAGCGCCGCGGCGACCGCATCGGTGCGCTGCGCGGCAGTGACCGCGAAGCGCCGGTAGCGCCAGCCGGCGGACCACGTGGCGTGCTGCGCGTGCTCGACGCGCTGACGCGCTGGTATGCGCAACCTCCGGCCGATGATCTGGGTCTGGAGCGCGCGCTGGACCACGCGGCGCGCGTTCTGCGTCCGGGTGCACGGCTGCTGGTGCTGGCCGACCCGCAGCAGGCCATCCGCATTGCGCCGGCGCGATGGGGAGCGCTGGCCCAGCATCACGACCTCAGCCTGGTGCTGCTGGTCGATCCGCTGGAGCTGCAGCCACCGTCGGCGCCCCTGCAGTTCCTTGCCGCCCAGCAGCGCATCGTACTGGACCTGCGCCGCGGCGACGTGCAGGCGCAGTGGCATGCGCATTTCGTTGAACCGCTGCAGGAACTGCAGCGCCAGCTGGGGGCACGCCGCATCGATGTGCAGGTACTGAGCAGTGATGCGGCCAGCGATGCCTGGCTGGCGCCGGCGCCTACCGAGGTACCCGCATGAGCGCAGCGCTGCCCCTGCGCGATGTGCAGCTGCCACCGGCACCGTCGTGGTGGCCACCGGCCCCCGGCTATCTGATGATCGGGGCGGTTCTGCTGCTGGCGCTGCTGATCCTCGCCCTGCTGTGGTGGCGTCGCCGTCGGCGTCAGCAGCGCTGGTTGCAGGCGTTTGATCGCGAGCTGGCGGGCGCGACCGATGCCGCCGCTGAGGTGGCGGCCATTGCGGGCCTGCTGCGCCGTGCCGCGCGTCAGGCACGGCCGGGCAGCGAAGCGTTGCATGACCACGCCTGGTGGCAGCGGGTGGATCCGCAGGCGACGTTGCCGGCGGCGCAGCGCGATCTGCTTGCCGAGGGCGCGTACCGGCCGCAGGTGGATGCGGCCGATGTCGCAGTGCTGCGCCGCTGGGCACGCGGACGTTACCTGGCGATGCTGCAGGAGCGGCGCCGATGAGTGCGCTGGCGAGTTACTGGCCCTGGCCGGACCTGCAGCTGGCCTGGCCATTGGCGCTGTTGGCGGTGCCGTTGCCGTTGCTGATGCTGGCCTGGAAGCGCCGTGCCGCCCCCGGCGCTGCGCTGCGCGTGCCCTATGCCGCGACCGAACTGGAGGCCCTGGCCGGAGCAGGCCGTATCGATGCGCACAGGTGGCGTGCGCTGCTGCTGTGGCTGGGCTGGATCGCGCTGTGCGTGGCGCTGGCGCGGCCGCAGCAGTTGGGCGAGGCGATCACACCGCCGCTGCAGGGGCGCCAGATGATGCTGGCGATGGACGTGTCCGGCAGCATGGGCGAGGCCGACATGGTGCTCGGCGGTCAGGCCGTCGATCGGCTGACCGCCGCCAAGGCCGTGCTGGCCGACTTTCTTGACCGTCGTGCAGGCGATCGCATCGGCCTGCTGATCTTTGGTGATCGGGCCTATACGCTGACCCCGCTCACTGCCGACCTGGCCAGCGTCCGCGACCAGCTGCGCGACAGCGTGGTCGGCCTGGCCGGGCGCGAGACCGCCATCGGCGATGCCATCGGCCTTGCAGTCAAGCGCCTGCGCGGCCAGCCCGAGGGCCAGCGTGTGCTGATCCTGCTCACCGATGGCGTCAGCAATGCAGGCGTGCTGGAACCGCTGCGTGCGGCGGAGGTAGCGCGTGCCGAGGGTGTGCGCATCCACACCGTCGCCTTTGGCGGCGATGGCAGCATGCGCTTTCTCGGCATTCCGATTTCCGCCGACCAGGACCCGGTGGACGAGGCGACGCTCAGGCAGATCGCCCGGATGACCGGCGGCCAGTTCTTCCGCGCCCGCGACACGGCCGAGCTTGCAGGCATCTATGCCGAGCTGGACCGGCTGGAGCCCATCGCGGAGAAGGGGCCGGTCCTGCGCCCGCGCGATGAGCGTTATCCCTGGCCGCTGGGCGTGGCGCTGCTGCTCGGTGCGCTTGCGTGGGCATGGCCGGAGCGTCGTCGATGATCGCCCTGGCATCCCATCTGCCGGACTGGAACGCGCTGCATTTCCTGCGGCCTGACTGGCTGTGGGCGTTGGCCGCGCTGCCGTTGATCGTGGCCGTAGCGGTGTATCGACAGCGCCGCAGCGATGCATGGCGGCAGGCGGTCGATGCCCATCTGCTGCCCCATCTGCTGGCGTCGGGGCCGCGCCGTCGCATGCGCCTGCCGTGGGCGCAGCTGCTGGGCTGGACGCTGGCGTGCCTGGCCCTGGCCGGGCCCAGCTGGCGACAGCAGGCGCAGCCGATGTTCCAGGCCAGCGCACCGTTGCTGGTGGTGCTGGACCTGTCCAGCCGGATCACCGCCACCGACCTGCCGCCGTCGCGCCTGCTGCAGGCGCGGGCCAAGATCGGCACGTTGCTGCGCGCCCGCGAGGGTGGCCAGGTTGGGCTGATCGTCTATGCGGACGATGCCTATACCGTCGCTCCGTTGACCGAGGATGCCAGCAATGTCGCGCTCTATCTGGACGCGCTGTCGCCGGATGTCATGCCGCGCGATGGCCAGCGTGCCGATCGTGGCATCGATTGGGCGACACGGCTGATGCGGCAGACCGGCACGCCCCAGGGGCAGATCCTGGTGGTCACCGACCAGGCTGACGATGAGGCCGAACTCGCTGCTTCGCAGGCCCGCAGCCTGGGGCTGCAGGTGTCGGTGCTGGGTCTGGGAACTCCGGGCGGTGCCGCGTACCGCGACAGCAGCGGCCAGATCCGCCAGGCCGCGCTGGACGAAGGCCGCCTGCGCGCCGTGGCGACGGCCGGCGGCGGCCGCTATGTGCGGATCGCCGCCGATGACCGCGACCTGCGCGCGCTGGGTGTGCTCGATGCCCGTGAGGGCACAGCGCTGCAGCGGCCGGGTACCGGTCACCAATGGCGCGACGAAGGCTTCTGGTTGCTGCCGCCGTTGATGCTGCTTGCGCTGCTGGCGTTCCGACGGCGTGCGCTGCTGGCTGCCGTGCTGGCGGTCGGCCTGTTGCCGTGGACGGACGGCGCGCAGGCGCAGGCGCAGGCACAGACGCGGCCGGTGCAGGGCACGCTGTGGAAGCGGGCGGACCAGGTGCAGCATCAGCGTCTGGCCGAAGGCGTACAGGCCTACCGCCAGGGTGACTTCGCACGTGCCCGGCAGCAGTTCGAAGGGCTCGACACCGCGGCCGGCTGGTACAACCTCGGCAATGTGCTGGCCCGCCAGGGCCAGTACGACGATGCCATAGCCGCCTACGATCGCGCACTGGCCCTGCAGCCGGGGATGGCCGACGCGGTGGCCAACCGTGCGGTTGTCGATGCTGCACGCAAGCGCAAGCCGCCGGGTGGCCAGCGGCAGAACCCGGGACAGCAGAATCCGCCCCGGAAGCCGTCCTCGACGCCGCAGGATCAGCAGGGCCAGCCACAGCAGGGCCAGCCGTCGGGGCAGGGACAGCCGCAGGCGCCCTCGCAGCGCCCCCCGCCCTCAGACGCCGGCGCCCAGCCGCAACCGCGGCCCGGTGAGCGTGGTGATCAGGGACCGCCGTCACCGCCCCAGGCCGGGGACGCCCATGCGCAGGCCGAGGCCGACGCGCAGCAGCGACAGCGCATGCAGCAGGCCATCGAACAGGGGCGCGAGGGCCGGGAAAAGAATGATCCGACCGTGGCGGGCGATGACAGCCGCACGCCGCGCCAGCGTGAGGAACAACAGGCGGTGGACGCCTGGATGCGGCGCGTACCGGATGATCCGGGCGCGTTGCTGCGTGCCAAGTTCCAGCTGGAAAACGAACGCAGGAAGAGGGAAGGGCGATGAACATGCACGGCCTACGCCGGTGTGCGGCAATGCTGCTGCTGTGGCTGCCATTGATGGCCTGGGCAGAGCCGCGGGCATGGCTGGACCGCGATCGCATCGCGATGGGGGATACGGTCACCCTCAACGTGCAGAGTGATGCCGGTGCGCCGGACTTCACGCCGCTGCGCGGTGACTTCGATCTCAGTGGGCAGACCAGCAGCCGCCAGGTGGAGTGGAGCAACGGCAGCATGCAGCAACGCAGTCTGTATGGCGTGGCGCTGACACCGCGACGCAGTGGCGCGCTGACGATCCCGGCCCTGCAGGTGGGTGCTGCGCAGACCGCACCGCTGACGTTGCAGGTGGACGCCGCCGCCCCGGTCACCGCTGCCAACGGTGCGGCCATGGCGTTCATTCAGACCGATGTCGACGATGACACGCCCTACGTGCAGCAGAGCGTTGGCGTGGTCGTGCGCCTGTTCTTCGCCTCGCAGCTGGCCTCCGGCGAGCTCATCGTGGATACGCCCGCCGGTGCCTCGCTGCAGCGGGTGGGCGACGACCGCACCGACGTGAGGCAGGTCAACGGACGCCGCTACAACGTGGTCGAGCGCCGCTTCCTGCTGATTCCCGAGCGCAGCGGGACACTGCGCCTGGCCGGCGCGCGCTTCAACGGCCGCAGCGCAGGCGGCTTCTTCGATGACTTTTTCGGAGGGGGCGATGGCCGCATGAACGCCACCGGCGCCGACCGCACGCTGCAGGTGCAGGCACAGCCGGTGCAGGCGCCGCAGCCGTGGCTGCCGTTGCAGGGCCTGCAGTTGCGCTATACCAGCGCGCCGAGTACTGCACGTACCGGCGAGGCGGCCACCATCGTGGTCGAAGCGATCGCCGAAGGTGCCACCCGTGCCCAGTTCACCGACCTTCCGGTTCCGGACCTCGGCACGGCGGCGCAGGTGTTCGCCGAACCGGCGCAGTACGAAGAGACCTTCACTGGCAGCACCCCGCGGTTGAAGATCACCCGTCGTTACTCCGTCGTGCCCCGCCAGCCGGGTCCGCTGCAGGTGCCGGGGCCGAGGGTGTCATGGTGGAACGTGCGCGACGGCAGCGCGCAGCAGGCACGACTGCCGGACCTGGCGCTGACAGTCAGCGCCGGTACGGGCACTGCCGCGCCCGCCGCGCCGCCGCCGATCGACACCGATGCAGCGCTGCCCGACGACGACACGCGCATCGCGGCCACCGATCCGATCACCTCGGGGACACCGAGCCAGCCCTGGCCCTGGATTGCCGCGGTGATCGGCCTGGCGCTGCTGTGGCTGCTGACCCTGCTGTGGGGCTGGCAGCGCGGACGCGGTGGGCCGTCCATGCGCGGTGCCACTCGCCCGCCGGGGCCGCCGTCCGGGCCGGAAGCCAGCGAAGGACGCGGCAGCGTCGCCGAACTGCGCCGGGTGCTGGACGGCGAGGGCTTCGACCAGGTCGAAGCGCAGCTGTGCGCGATGGCAGCTGTACCGCGGTTGGAGCAGGTCATCGCCAGGCTGGGTGATCCGAACCAGCGCCAGGTGCTGCAGGAGCTCCAGCAGGTGCGATGGGGCGGGCAGGGAGAGCCGGCACCACTGCGTGTGCGGTTGCGCGAGGCCTTCCGTGACGGACCACACTGGTCGGGGACCGCCCGCGGCACCGACACTGGGCTGGCGCCGCTGTATCCGCAGCGCCGAACCTGAACCGGCGCCGCTTGCGCGCTTTGTTAGAGTGCATTCATTTTTCGAGGAAACCTGCGTATGACAGCAGCTGCCGCCGGCAAGAAGACGTTGCCCCTGCACTGGAAGATGGGCATCGGCTTCGCGATCGGCCTGATCCTGGGACTGACCGTGCACGCCCTGGGTGGCAGCGTCGATGGTCTGCAGACCGGTGCCAAGTGGGTCATGGACTACATCACCACGCCTGCATCGGGGCTGTTCCTCAATCTGATCTTCATGCTGATCGTGCCGTTGATCTTCTCGGCGCTGATCATGGGCGTGTCGGAGATGGGTGACATCCGCGCCCTCGGCCGCATCGGCTGGAAGACGCTGGCCTATACCGTGCTGCTGTCCGGCATCGCCGTGGCCATCGGCCTGGTGCTGGTCAACCTGCTCAAGCCCGGCGTCGGCGTCGATCCGCAGACCGCCGCGCTGATGCTCTCGGAGAACGCCGAGCGCAGCAAGGAGATCGTCGCCGGCATCCACGGCACGCCGAAGGGCATGGACATGCTGCTGTCGATCGTGCCGAGCAACGTGCTGCAGGCGGCCTCCGACAACGGCGCGATCCTCTCGCTGATGTTCTTCGCGCTGATGTTCGGCATCGGCATGGTGCTGACCGATGACGAGAAGGTCGCCCCGCTGCGCCGCGCCATCGAAGGCGTGTTCGAAATCTCGATGACCCTGATCAACCTGGTCATCCGCCTGGCACCGTATGCGGTGGCCTGCTTCATGTTCAACCTGGCCGCGCTGTTCGGTTTCGAGCTGATCATCCGCCTGGGCGCCTACGTGGGCGTGGTGGTGCTGGCACTGGGCCTGCACATGGTGGTGACCTACGGCGCCGCCGTGTGGCTGTCGGGCCGTTCGCCGCTGTCGTTCTTCCGCGATACCCAGGAAGCGACGGTGATGGCCTTCTCCACCGCCTCCAGCAACGCCACCCTGCCGACCGCGCTGCGCGTGGCCGACCAGATGGGCCTGCCGCAGCGCGTGTCCCGCTTCGTGCTGACCGTGGGCGCCACCGCCAACCAGAACGGCACGGCGCTGTTCGAGGGCGTGACGGTGATCTTCCTGGCCCAGTTCTTCGGCGTGGACCTGAGCATCGGCCAGCAGATCATGGTGATGGCGGTGTGCATCCTGGGGGGCATCGGTACCGCGGGCGTGCCGTCGGGTTCGCTGCCGGTGGTGGCGATGATCTGCGCCATGGTGGGGGTCAACCCGCTGGGGATCGGCCTGATCCTGGGCGTGAACCATTTCCTGGACATGTGCCGCACGGCGCTGAACGTGACCGGCGATCTGGCGCTGACCACCCTGGTGGCCAAGGGCGAGGGCCACGACGGCCCGGCGCTGGTTCCCGACCGCGACTGAGTCCTGGCGACCTGATCGGGGTCGGATTCCTTTCCGCACGGAAAGGGCTCCGACCCCTTTTCACATGCGGAATCCGGCGGAGATCACGACGTTGCCGGCCAGCGCCCGCACGACCTGGCAAGTGGAACTGACCCCCACCCGGTGACTATGGGACAATAGGCCGCCCGCACGTCCGCGGCCGCCTCCCGATTCCGACAGAACCATGACGCAGCCTACCCGTCGCCAGTTGGCCAACGCCATCCGCTTCCTTGCCGCCGATGCGGTTGAAACCGCAAAATCCGGCCACCCCGGCATGCCCATGGGCATGGCCGACATCGCCGAAGTGCTCTGGAACGACTACCTTCGCCACAACCCGAGCAATCCGCACTGGTTCAACCGCGACCGTTTCGTGCTGTCCAACGGCCACGGCTCGATGCTGCAGTACGCGCTGCTGCACCTGAGCGGTTACGACCTGCCGATCGAGCAGCTCAAGCTGTTCCGCCAGCTTGGCAGCCACACCGCCGGTCACCCGGAGCGCCATGAAACCCCCGGCGTGGAAACCACCACCGGCCCGCTGGGCCAGGGTTTCGCCAATGCCGTGGGCTTCGCCCTGGCCGAGAAGCTGCTGGCGCAGCGCTTCAACCGTCCGGAACTGGAGGTCGTCGACCATCGCACCTGGGTGTTCATGGGCGATGGCTGCCTGATGGAAGGCGTCTCGCATGAAGCCGCTTCGCTGGCCGGCACCTGGGGCCTGCACAAGCTGGTCTGCTTCTGGGACAACAACCACATCTCCATCGATGGCAACGTCGAAGGCTGGTTCACCGACAACACGCCGGAGCGTTTCGAGGCCTATGGCTGGAACGTGGTCCGCGATGTCGATGGTCACGACCCGGAGAGCATCAAGGCCGGCATCGAGGCCGCGCTGTCGCAGAGCGACAAGCCGACCCTGATCTGCTGCCGCACCACGATCGGCTTTGGTTCGCCGAACAAGGCCGGCAAGGAATCCAGCCACGGTGCCCCGCTGGGCAAGGACGAGCTGGAAGCCACCCGCAAGCAGCTGGGCTGGGAGTACGGCCCGTTTGAAATCCCGCAGGCCATCTACGATGGCTGGCGCGCCAACGGTGCCGGCACCCTGCGCCAGGCCGAATGGGAACAGCTGTTCGACAAGTATGCGGCCCAGTATCCGGCCGAAGCCGCTGAACTGACCCGTCGTTCGCACGGCGAACTGCCGGCCGACTTCGTTGCCCAGGCCGACGCGTACATCGCCAAGGTCGCGGCTGAAGGCCCGACGATCGCCTCGCGCAAGGCCTCGCAGCTGGCCATCGAGGCCTTCGCGCCGCTGCTGCCGGAAATCGTCGGCGGCTCGGCCGACCTGGCGCACTCCAACCTGACTCTGTGGAAGGGCAGCACCTCGGTTGCCAGCGACGACGCCAACGCCAACTACGTGTACTACGGCGTGCGCGAGTTCGGCATGACCGCGATCGCCAACGGCCTGGCGCTGCATGGCGGCTTCATTCCGTTCGATGCCACCTTCCTGGTGTTCAGCGATTACGCCCGCAACGGCGTTCGCATGAGCGCGCTGATCCCGGCCCATGCCATCCACGTCTACACCCACGATTCGATCGGCCTGGGCGAAGACGGTCCGACCCACCAGCCGGTGGAGCATCTGGCCTCGCTGCGCTACATCCCGAACAACGACGTGTGGCGCCCGTGCGATGCCGTCGAGTCGGCGGTGAGCTGGAAGGCGGCGATCACCCGCCAGGACGGCCCGAGCTGCCTGGTGTTCAGCCGTCAGAACCTGCCACACCAGCCACGGAGCGCCGAGCAGATCGCGCAGATCGAGCGTGGCGGCTACGTGCTGGCCGACGCCGCCGGTACCCCGGACGTGATCCTGATCGCCACCGGTTCGGAAGTCTCGCTGGCCACGGAAGCGAAAGCCCAGCTGGACGCGGCCGGCCTCAAGACCCGCGTGGTCTCGATGCCGTCCACCGATGTGTTCCTGCGCCAGGATGCGGCATATCGTGAATCGGTGCTGCCGAACGCCGTGCGCAAGCGCGTGGCGGTGGAAGCCGGCGTCACTGGTTTCTGGCGCCAGTTCGTCGGCCTGGACGGTGCGGTGATCGGTATCGACACCTTCGGTGCCTCGGCCCCGGCCGACCAGCTGTACAAGCACTTCGGCATCACCGCCGCGCACGTGGTGGACGCCGCCAAGGCGCTGTAAGCAGCATCGCGATGTGATGCAGGGAAGGCCGGCGCAAGCCGGCCTTTCCTTTTGGGCTGGCGCCGGGCCATGCCCGGCGGATCGGCTGCTCGCCGGGCATGGCCCGGCGCTACCGGCTTCAGGCCGTGCGTGCCAGCGCCAGCCGCAGCAGGCGCGCGTCCAGCCGCTCGTGGAAGTCCTTCGGTGACTGCAGGCCCATGCGCTGCAGGTACACCGCATCGCCATCGCCGGCCGGTTGCCGCAGCGCTGCCCAGACGGTACGCAGCTTGTCGCCGCGGGTCTGCGTGTTGGCCTTCAACCAGCCCAGCGCCTTCACCAGCACCTGCTCGATCTCATTGAAGTCGCTGCCCAGCGGGTAGTCGGGCAGAGTGCCGTCGGAGCGGAAGGGGGCCAGCGCTGCGGCCAGGGCCTGCGGTGTATTGCGCTGCAGCCGCTGCGGATCGGGCTGCGGTGCGGCCAGCAGCTTGCGTGCGGCCTGTGCCTGCTGCAGCAGGCCCTGCTGGAACGGCGCCTCGGTGATCGCCACCATCGCCTGCACGCAGTCCTCGTCGGTCAACCCGCGCAGGTCGGCGATGCCGTACTCGTCCAGGTAGATATCACGCAGATGGCGGGGAATGGTGGTGTGGCCATAGTTCCAGCGCACGTTCGATTCGCGCTGGCCCTTGTCATCGCGCGCGGCGCGGAACATCAGCACGCTGCGTGCTTCCGGCAGGGCATGGGCCATCGCCACGAAGTTGTACTGGCCGCCGACGCCGGACACCACGCGGCCATCGTCCAGGGCATCGGAGACCGCCGCACCCAGCGCAGTGGCCATCATGCAGGAATTGAAGAAGCGTGCATGGCGGCGCTGCAGGCGCTCCAGCGTCTCGTTGCCGCCGTAAAGCTGGTTGATCTCACTGATGCGGCGCATGCCGATGGCGCGACGTTCATCCGCCGGCAGCTCGCGCAGCCACTGGTAGAACTCCGGCGAGCCCAGGTAGAACGCGCCATGCAGGTATTCGCCTTCGGCGGCCAGCGTGGCATGGTCGATGGACAGCGTGCTGCCGTTCTCGATGCGCTGCATCAGCGCGAGGTCGTCATGCACCTTGCGCTTGATCACGCCGGTCTGAACCAGCCGCCGGAAGCCCTCGTTGAGCATCTCGCTGCAGCCGTACAGGCCGATCTCGAACGGCTCCAGGCCGCCGATTTCCTGTACCAGCGGATGCCGCGCAAGCTGCGGATCCAGCGCGTGCAGCACGCGCCGGTAGCGCGCGTTGTCGGTATGCCGCAGCACCAGTGCATGGCTGAGTGCATCGGCCAGCGTGCCGATGCCGATCTGCAGCGTGCCGCCATCGCGCACCAGGGTGCTGGCATACAGGCCGATCGCATAGTCGGCGTCGGCGACCGGCTGCCGCGGCAGGCCGAACAGCGCCGGATACGGCGGCGGCGGGGTGATGACCAGATCGAAGAAGGACACATCGACCGTGGCGGTGCCGCCCAGATAAGGCAGCTGCGGATCGATCTCGGCCACCATCAGCGGACGCGACAGGCCGCGTGCGGCGATTGCATCGAGTGTGTCCTGGGTGATGTCGTTGTTGCAGGACAACGAGAGGCGGCGATCGTCCGGGCGCATCGCCACCTTCTGCACGATCACCTGCGGCGCGCGCTGGGCCACCGCATCTGCGGCATGGGTGTAGTTGAGGCTGGTGTAGCTGGACTGCGCCTGCCGGGAACCGAGCAGGGCGCCGGACTGCATGTAGAACTCCTCCACCTGCACATGGGCGGGCAGTGCGTCACGGGCGATCGCGTCGGCGTAGGCCAGGCGGGGGAAATCCTCGCCGAAATGGCGCTGCGCGAAGGGGCCCAGGAAGCGGGCCTCCAAGCCGCTGCCCCGCACCTTCGGCGGATTCAACGACAGCGCAGTGTAGAGCTGGAGGGGGTGCGAGGGATCGTTCTCGACCCGTGCATACAGTGCATTGAGCAACCGGTGTGGCTTGCCCAGCGCCAGCGGTGCTCCGATCCGCAGCGGCCCTTCCACGCGCGCGAACAGCCAATCGACGGCGGCGTCCAGGTCGGTGAGGTGTTCGGTCATCCGGGGCAGTCCTGCGTAAGGGGGTTCCGGCATTACAGCATGTCGGGCTTGAACCGCCGTCGACGCGAGACTTCCGCACCGGCCACCATGAAGCGGCCGTCGCCGCGGTAGTGCACGGTGCGCGGTAGTTTCGGCCGTTGCGCGACGTGGGCACGCACGATCTCCCAGATGAAAAGGTTGCTGGTCTCGACCTGGCTGTCGTCGTACAGGCGGCACTCGAAGCACGAATGGCACTGGCCGACCAACGGCGCGCCGACCTCGCGGGCGGGCAGGGCATCCAGGCCGAAGTGCGCGAACTTGTCGACCTCCCGCCCGCTGCAGTTGCCGATGTCCACTACGGTATCGAGCAGCTCCACGCCCGGCACATTGATCACGCATTCGCCGCTGCCCCGCGCCAGCGCGAAGCTGTGGTTCTCGTTCCACAGATAGGTCGCCACCAGTGATGGCGAGAAGCCCATCACCATGTGCCAGCCCATCGTCATCAGGTTGCGCTGGCCACGCCACGCGGTGCTGACCAGCACGATCGGGCCGGGTTCGAGGAAGCGGCGGGCCTGTTCGACGGGGAAATCCTTCTTGGGCAGCGGTTTCATGCGCACTCCGGGGCCGGGACGGCCGATGCTGGGCCAGGGCGCATGAAGTGCAGGTCGATGGAAGGCTTGACAGCGGCTTTGATTACGTGCGTAATCGAATTGTCGATTACGGGCGTAAACAATGAATCCGATCAGTGAAGCCGAGGCGGTCGTGATGGAAGTGCTGTGGCAGCATGCGCCCCGCGGTGCCGATGAGGTGGTTGCCGCACTGGCCCACCGGGACTGGGCCGAACCGACCATCAAGACGCTGCTCAACCGCCTGCTGACCAAGGGCGCGATCGCTGCCGAACGCGAAGGCCGCCGCTATCTGTATCGGCCACTGCTGCAGCGCGAGGCTTGGGTCGCGGCGCAGAGCCAGGACTTTCTGGGCAGGGTGTTCGAAGGACGGGTGGCGCCATTGGTTGCCCATTTCAGTGAGCGCGGCCAGCTCAGCGCGCAGGACATCGCCGAACTGAAAAAGCTGATCCAGGAGCTGGACCATGAGTGAGGTGCTCGACAGCGTGTGGCGGGCCAGCGTGTGGCTGGCGCTGGCGGTGATCCTGCTGGCGGCGATGCGGCCGCTGCTGCTGCGGCTGGGAGGGCCCTCGCTGGCCTATCGCAGCTGGTGGTTGTTGCCCCTGCTGCTGGCAGGCCTGTTGCTGCCGTTGCCTGCGCTGCCCCTGCTGCAGCATGTGCCGACCCTGCCCCTGAACGTGATGCCTGTCGCGCCGGAGGGCGAGCCCACCCAGGTCATGCGCTGGCCGAAATGGTTGCTGCTGGCCTGGATGCTTGGCGTGGCGATCAGTCTGCTGCGCAGCCTGCGTGCGCAGCAGCGCTTCGAACGTATCCTGGGCCGTCTGCAGGCGCGTGCCGACGGCAGCTGGCAGGCCAGTGCCGATCCGGGTCTGCCGGCCCTGGTCGGCCTGTGGCGGCCGCGCATCGTGGTCGGCCCCGATTTCGACCAGCAGTTCGATGCACGCGAGCAGGGGTTGATCCTGGCACATGAACGCAGCCATCGCCGCAATGGCGATCACTGGGCGAACGGCGCGTTGCTGCTGGCACGCGCGGCGTTCTGGTTCCATCCGCTGATGCCGTGGGCAACACGCAGGTTCCTGCGCGACCAGGAACTGGCCTGCGATGCCCGCACCATTGCCACGCAGCCTGCGCTGCGCGGACTTTACGCCAGCACGCTGCTGAAGGCGCAGCTGGTTCACCCGGTTGCGCCGGCAGTGTGTCACTGGCGCAGCCAACCCGTGTTGAAGGAGCGAATCGCCATGTTGAAGCAGTCCAAGCGGAAGGCATTGCCGTGGGTGTCCGGGCAGGTGCTGGTGGTCGGGGTGTGCGCGGGCCTGGCCACGGTGGCGTGGGCAAGCCAGCTCGGGATGGCCGGCGTGTCGTCGATCGGCGTCGAGCCCGCCGAGTACGCGCAGGCCGATGCCGCTGCGGCCGGCCTGCAGCGTTCTGCGCAGGTCGAGAGGATGGCACCGCCGAAGTATCCGGAGTCTGCGTTCCAGCAGGGCCTGACCGGCGTCGTCACCTTGAAGGTCGAGATCGACGCAGAGGGCAGGCCGACCGACGTACAGGTGCTCAGTGCCACCAATCCCGGTGTGTTCGATGCGGTGTCGATCACGGCCGCCAAGGGCTGGACCTTCCGGCCGGCCCTGAAGGATGGGCGTCCGGTGGCTTCCGCCGTGCGGATTCCACTGACGTTCTCCATGAGTGAGGACGAGAGGGAAGCGGAGCGCGCGCGGTGAGGCAGGCCGCGCTGCTGTTGGCCACGCTGCTGGCCGGCTGTGCCACCCAGGAGCGACTGGGCACGGTTGACACCCGCAGCGAGAGTGTCGGCCATCAGCGGTTGCAGCCCACAGCGGCGGGCGGCAGCGGTCAGGTGCAGGCCTATGCGCTGGCAGCGGGCGAAGGCTATCGGATGCCGCAGCTGTATGCGGCGCCTGATCCGAAGGTGGGCGACCGCGATCCGCGTACCGAACTGGCGCCCACCACCATCTGCCTGCAGGTGGTGGTCGATGCGGAAGGCATGGTCGAGCGCAGCCTGCCGCTGACCGACCGCCCCGAGTGCGCCGCCGGCGCTGCAGCGGAGAACGCGCCGCTGCTGCAGGCGGCGCAGGAGGCGGTGGCGATGTGGAAGTACAGCGCTGCCGCGGTCTGCCACTACCCGGTCGGCAAGGTCCCAGCCGACCGCGGCGACTGCGGGAGCGCCGAGCGCATCGAGCCGGTGCCGGTCAGCCTGCTGTACGCCTTCACCTTCGAGATCGTGAAGGGCCGGCAGACCGTCCGCACGCAGGGAAAATGATCACGCGTGATGCCGGGTAGCGCCGGGCCATGCCCGGCCAGCACGGCGGCGTCGATCAGGCGCCGCCCTGGATGTTGGCCTTCACCGCCGGTTGCATCAGCGCCGGCTCGGCCAGCGTGGCGTCGCGGGCCTGGCGCACGCTGACGAAGTCGGCTTCGGCCACGCCGTCATGCACGTGGATGTTGCGCGCGCGCTGCTCGCCGATGGTGGTCTCGTTGGCGATGTCGCGGCCGCCCGGGCCATAGTCGTGGCAGACGAACACGCGGGTGGACTCGGGCAGCGCCAGCAGGCGCTGGATCGAGCGGTACAGCTGCGCCGCATCGCCGCCGGGGAAATCGCAGCGGGCGGTACCGCCGTCGGGCATGAACAGCGAATCGCCCGTAAACAGTGCGTCGCCGATCAGGTAGGCGATGCTGTCGCTGGTGTGGCCGGGCACGGCGATGACCTGGCCGCGCACTTCGCCCAGCGTGAAGGTCTCGCCGTCGGCGAACAGGTGGTCGAAGATGTCGTCCGCGGCAGGAAGCTGCAGGCCGAACCGCGGCGCAAAGGTCGCCTGCACGGCGCGGATGCCTTCACCGATGGCCAGCGTGGCGTGAGGGAAACGCTGCTTGAGCCGCCGCCCGGCCGACACATGGTCGGCGTGGGCGTGGGTCTCCAGCAGCCACCTCAGCCGCAGCCCCTGCTGCTCGATCGCGTGCAGTGCCGGCTGGACCGGCGACTCGCTGCTGGCATCGGTGTCCGGGTCGTAGTCCAGGACCGGATCGATCAGCGCAGCCTCGCCGCTGGCCGGGTCGCTGACCAGGTAGCTGAAGGTATTGCTGTCACGATGGAAGAACGACTGGACCTGGACCGGCATCGGCAACCTCCTCAGCGTGCGGCGAGCACGCGGTTCAGCAGCTGCGCCAGATTCTCGCCGGCCAGCCGCAGCTGCGCTTCCGCCACCGGGCGGTAGCGCGCGGTGTATTCATCGCCGATCTTACGCGAGGCTGGATAAACGCCGGCTTGCATCGAAATGCGGCAGCTGGCTTCAGCCCACGCCTGCGGATCGCGCTGCGGATTGGACTGGCGCGCCAGTTTCGGCGCCGGCAGCGACCGCAGCACCGGCAGATAGCCGTTGTCGTCCAGCTTGCGGGTGTTGAGCATGCCGCTGTCCCACAGCGAATGGAGGTTGGTGCCGCGGTTGCCGTACTGCAGCTGGAAGTCGTTGCCGCCCTTGTCGTGACCGTAGCCGGCATGCATTGGCTGGTGGATGTCGCCGACCAGATGCACCACGAACTTCAGGGCCTGCAGCCGCTCGCCGTCGGTCAGGCTGCGATCGCCGAGGATCGCGCTCTGCGCCTTCAGCGCTTCGACGATGCAGTTGCCGTTGGTGCAGTGCCTGGGCGCTTCGTAGTGGCAGCCGTCTTCGGCGATGTTGACGTAATGCCAGCCGGCGGAACGGCGGCCGAGGCCCGGGTCCTTGGCACGCAGCTGGTCGGCCCAGGGCGCCACGCTGGCGAGGGTGGCACCGGGTTCGGTGGCCAGCAGGCGGTCGACTTCGGCGCGTGCAGCGGGCGAGAGGCGGGAATCCGCTACCTCAGCGACAAGGCGATGACCTTGCGCGCCCCAGGCATGGGCAGGGGCGGAGGCGGACAGCAGAGCCGGCGCGATCGCGGCGGCGAGGAACAGGGAATGCAGGGCTTTCATGCCGGCATTCTAGCGGGGCGGCGGCCGGACGCGTTTGATCCAGCATGGCCGCTCGCCACGCCCCCTTGATGCGCGGACCGTTACGGTGGCGCGGCCACGGGCGGGGACATCGCGATGAGCATCACGGACCGGCGCATCACGGCAATACATGCGGACGACGGCTTTGCCCGCGCGTTCGATGAACAGGTGGTCTGGCGGATGCGCTGGGCCTGTGCCGTTGCCGGCATCTTTTCAATCGGCTTTGCCGTGCTGGACCATTTCTGGCTTCCGCCGGATGTGCATGCACAGGTGCTGCGCTGGCGGCTCGGGCTGCTGCTGCCGGTACTGCTGGTGGCGGTAGCACTCACCTTCGTCCCAGCGTTCCGCCGCCATCTGCAATGGCTGGGGGGCGGTGCTGTGCTGATCAGCGGGCTGGCGCTGGTGACGATGATCTGGACGGCGCATCGCGCCGGCGTGGATTATCCCTATGAAGGCGTCAGCCTGTTCCTGCTGCTGAACTACTTCCTGTGTGGCCTGCGCTTCGGCGTCGCCACGCTGACCGGAACCCTGATCGCATCGGCGTTCGTGCTGGCGGAGCTGCAGGTCGGCCGGCACTGGGCGCAGATGCTGCAGAGCGTGACGTTCGTGCTGGCCAGCAACCTGGCTGGCATCTTCGGTAGTTACATCCTGGAAAGGCAGGCGCGTGCAACCTGGCGCGCCGAGCAGCGGCTGGATGCACTGGCCAACCACGACGGATTGACCGGATTGCTCAACCGGCGCGCATTCGATCGTCGTGCCAACCAGATCTTCCAGCGTTATCTCCGCCGGCCGCACGCGCGTGGCGCCTTGCGCATCGCGATGATCGACATCGACTACTTCAAGCGCTACAACGACCATCATGGTCACCCGGCGGGCGATGCGGTCCTGCATGCGGTGGCGGTGACGCTGGCCGCGCAGCTTCGCGGCGCTGACTCGGTGGTGGCGCGGTACGGCGGTGAGGAGTTCGTGGCGCTGGGGCAGTGGTCGCCAGGCGAGCCGGAAACCGCGCCGTTCGAGCGGATGCGTCAGCAGGTCCAGGCGCTGGCGATCGCCCATGCCGATTCGGACGCCGCGCCGGTGGTGAGCGTCAGTATTGGTGTGGCGCGGTGGCATGACGATGGCGCCGATTCGCTGGAGCAGGCACTGGCGCGTGCGGATGCCGCGCTGTATCGGGCCAAGGCGTCCGGGCGCAACCGGGTGGAGGTGGCCACGGATGGGTAAGCCGAAAAAAGCCCCGGCGATCACCGGGGCAACATGCTGCGGAGGGTTCAGCGGTTGGCCGGAGGGCGGGGCAGGCCCGCCACGCCGGAGGCCGCGCTCAGAACTTGAAGACGTAGGAGGCGCCGTAGACCAGCGGATCGATGTTGACCGTACCGATCTTCTGGCCGTCCAGCTTCACCTTGCTGTCGATGTCGATCCAGCGCATGTCCACGCGCAGCGCGCCCCTCTCGCCGATCGCGAAGTCCACGCCGGCGTGCGCGGCCAGACCCCAGGAGTCCTGCAGCTTCAGTCGGCTGTCCTTGAGCGCGCCCGTGGTGTCTTCGCTGAAGAAGGTCGTGTAGTTCACGCCCGCACCGATGAACGGCGACACCTTGCCCTTGCTGTTGAAGTGGTACTGCACGGTCACCACCGGCGGCAGCTGCTTGGTGCTGCCGACACGGCCGAGGCCGTTGATGTTGATGTCGTGCTTGAACGGCAGTGCCGCCAGCACTTCGATGCCCAGGTTGTCAGCGATGAAGTACTCACCGGTGATGGTCGGCTTGACGTCGTTGTCGACGTCGACCTTCAGCGTGCCACCGGCCAGCCAGCCGTTGTTCGACTTCGGTGCCACCTGGTGCACGCCGGCCGAAAGCGTCCAGTCGCCCTTGGACTGGGCCATCGCCGGGGCGGCGGCCAGGGACAGGGCGGCGGCCAGGCTGGCCACGATCAGGGGAGAGATCTTGCGCATGGGGGTGTTCTCGTTGCGGGGTGGATGGGGCCAGTCTCGGCCTCACGCCGCGCTAACGCTTTGATCCGGATCAAATCCGGCCAGCCCGCCCGCCACCGGCCCGGTCTGGCCGGCGGTGGCCAGGCCGGGCCTGCTAGACTTGTGGGCCCTATCCACCCCGCCGCACCCGTCGCGGCTGCAGGAGCTTGAGAAATGGCAATCAAGGTTGGTATCAACGGTTTCGGTCGCATCGGGCGTAACGTCCTGCGCTCGGCGGTGCTGAACTTCGGCGACGACATCGAAATCGTGGCCATCAACGATCTGCTGGAGCCGGATTACCTGGCCTACATGCTCAAGTACGACTCCGTGCACGGTCGCTTCAAGGCTGACGTGTCGGTGCAGGGCAACGACCTGCTGGTCAACGGCAAGAAGATCCGCCTGACCCAGGAACGCGATCCGGCCAACCTGAAGTGGGACGAAGTGGGCGTGGACGTGGTCATCGAGTCCACCGGTCTGTTCCTGACCAAGGAAACCGCGCAGAAGCACATCGATGCCGGCGCCAAGAAGGTCATCCTGTCCGCCCCGTCCAAGGACGATACGCCGATGTTCGTGTTCGGCGTGAACGACAAGACCTACGCCGGCCAGGCGATCATCTCCAACGCCTCGTGCACCACCAACTGCCTGGCCCCGCTGGCCAAGGTCATCAACGACAAGTGGGGCATCAAGCGTGGCCTGATGACCACCGTGCACGCCGCCACGGCTACCCAGAAGACCGTTGACGGCCCGTCCAACAAGGACTGGCGCGGCGGCCGCGGCATCCTGGAGAACATCATTCCGTCCTCCACCGGTGCGGCCAAGGCGGTCGGCGTGGTCATTCCGGAACTGAACAAGAAGCTCACCGGCATGAGCTTCCGCGTGCCGACCTCGGACGTGTCGGTGGTCGACCTGACCGTCGAGCTGGAAAAGGAAGCCACCTACGCCGAGATCTGCGCCGAAGTGAAGGCACAGAGCGAAGGCGCGCTGAAGGGCATCCTCGGCTACACCGAAGACAAGGTCGTGGCTACCGACTTCCGCGGTGAGACCCACACGTCGGTGTTCGATGCCGAAGCCGGCATTGCCCTGGACGGTACCTTCGTCAAGCTCGTGTCGTGGTACGACAACGAGTGGGGCTACTCCAACAAGTGCCTGGAAATGGCCAGGGTCGTCGCCGCCAAGTAAGGCCGGCGAAGATCGCGCACGAACCCCGGCCTGGCCGGGGTTCGTCGTTTGAGGGACCGGCCCTGTCGTAGCATGGGGCGGTCCGACCGCCGCCGCAGGGGCGCGGGATCGCATGGGAAGGCACGCAATGGAAGCACTGATAGCCCTGGTCGTATTGATACTGCTGGCGATTCCGCTGCTGCTGGTGGTCGCGCTGGTGATGATCGCCGGCCTGCGGCGCCGGGTCGCTGCGCTTGAGAGCGCACTGGCCGATGTGTCGCAATCGCCGCGCGCTGCCGCGCCACCGCCCGGGCCCGCCCCCGTTCCGGCAACGGGTGCGCCCGCCATGGAGCGACCGCGGGCTGCGGCAGCACCTTCTCCCGTGGCGGCCCATGCGCCGGAATCCTTCGTGCCGGCGCCGCCGCGGCAGGCAGCGCCGCCACCACCACCGCTGCCGGCCACGCCGCCCCCGCCTGCGCCGCCGGTCGAGCCGGCCGGGCCGGGCTTCTTCGAGCGTGGCATCGGCGCCGTCAAACGCTGGTTCACCGAGGGCAACGTGCCGGTCAAGATCGGCATGCTGGTGCTGCTGGCCGGTGTTGCCGCGCTGCTGAAGTACGTCAGTGACCAGGGCTGGCTGGTGCTCCCGGTCGAACTCCGGCTGGCGGCCGTCACCGCTGGTGCGCTGGGCCTGCTGGCCTTCGGCTGGCATCAGCGCGAACGCCGGCGCCTGTTCGCGCTGGCCCTGCAGGGCGGCGCCATCGGTGTGCTGCTGCTGACCATCTTCGCGGCATTCAAGCGTTTTGAACTGCTTGCGCCGGGATTTGCGTTCGCCAGTTCGATCGCGCTGGTCGCCGGCCTGTGCGTGCTGGCAGTGCTGCAGAACTCGCGCACCCTGGCGGTACTGGGCATCCTGGCGGGCTTCATGGCCCCGCTGTGGCTGTCGACCGGCAGTGGCAACCATGTCGGCCTCTTCAGCTACTACGCAGTGCTCAACGCCGGCATCTTCGCCATCGCCTGGTTCCGTCCGTGGCGCGCGCTGAACCTGCTGGGCTTCGCGTTCACCTTCGGTATCGGCACGTTCTGGGGCGTGCTTCAGTACAGGGCCGAGAAGTTCTCCAGCACCGAACCGTTCCTGCTGCTGTTCTTCGCCTTCTATCTGCTGATTCCCCTGCTGTACGCGCGCAGGCAGCCTGCCGGTCGCCGCGATCTGGTCGATGGCAGCCTGGTGTTCGGCACGCCGTTGATCGCATTCTCGCTGCAAGCGGCGATGCTGCACGAACAGCCGATGACACTGGCGCTGTGCGCGCTGGGCCTGGGGGCGATCTACGCGGTGCTGGCGCGTGCCTTGATCGCCCGGGCCTCGTATACGGTGCTGGCGCAGTCGCACGCAGTGCTGGCGGTGGGTTTCGCCACGCTGGCCGTGCCGCTGGCCTTGTCCGCCCGTGCCACCGGTGCGGTGTTCGCGCTGGAAGGTGCCGGGCTGGCCTGGCTCGGTCTGCGCCAGAGGCGCTGGCTGCCACAGGTGTCCGCTGCGCTGCTGCAGATGGCGGCGGCATTCGCCTTCGTGGCAGGTGGCAACCACTGGCACGAGGACGCGCGCCTGCTGCTCAATCCCACCGCAATCGGTGCGCTGCTGCTGGCCGTGGCGGGGTTGGCGTCGGCGTGGAGCTACCAGCGCCGGGCGCGTCATGAGATCGCCCTGGTCTACTACCTGTGGGGCCTGCTGTGGTGGCTCGGCGGCTGGGTGCACGAGATCGGTCGTTTTCTCGCGCATGCTTCGCAGGCCGATGCACTGCTGGTGCTGGTGGCGGCGACCGCCTGGCTGGCAGCCGAGGTGCAGCGCCGGCAACCGGCACGTGCGCTGGGGATGACCGCACTGGCGATGCTGGCGATGGCGTTCCCATTGGCATTGGCGCAAAGCCATGCACACCAGCAACCGTTCGCGGGCCACGGCGCCCTGGCATGGGCGCTGTTCGCCGTGCTGGGGGTGCGCACGTTGCTGTGCCTGCGCCAGGGCGGCGACACGGTGGCGCGCATCGCCCAGTTCCTGTGGTGGCTGCTGTGGCCATCGCTGCTTTCGCTGCTGGCCCTGTGGGGAGGCGGCGAGGCTGGCCTGGCACAGGGCTGGACGTTGTTGCTGGTGACGCTGCCCTGGTTGCTGCTGGCCGCCCTGTCACTGTGGCGCTGGGGTTGGCTGCGCTGGCCGCTGGGCCCGGCATTCGATGCCGCACGCGTGCCGCTGCAGTGCGTGCTGTTTGCGCTGCTGGCGACCGGATGGCTGCTGGGCCAGCTGCTGCCGGGCAGTCCGGCACCGCTGCCGTGGCTGCCGGTGCTGAACCCGGCCGAGATGGGGCAGTGGCTGAGCCTGTTGCTGCTGGCGCGCTGGCTGTACAGCGATGTGGCACCGCCCGCGCTGCGCAGGCTGCGCCTGCCGGTGCTGGCACTGGCGGGCTTCATCGCCCTGACCAGCCTGGTCCTGCATGGCGTGCACCACTGGGGGGGACTGGCCTGGAGTACGTCGATGGCGCGCTACAGCTTGGCCCAGACCAGCCTGACCGTGCTGTGGAGCGTGCTCGGCGTGATCGCCTGGGTATGGGGCTCGCGTCGTGGCCAGCGTGTGTTGTGGATGGTCGGTGCGGTGCTGATGGGCGTGGTCCTGGCCAAACTGGTCCTCATCGACCGCCAGCACCTGGGCAACCTGCTCGGGATCGCATCGTTCATCGCCTATGGCCTGCTGTGTACGGTCGTCGGCTATCTGGCACCGGCGCCACCGGGCGCGGTGCCATCCGTGGAGGAAAACCAATGAGAATGTGGAGCAGGATGGTGGTGCCGGCGATGCTGGGCCTGTTCGCCACCATGGCCGTACACGCGTCCGACTACCGCACGCAGTACGCCGAGCAGTGGCCGCTGACGCTGTCCAGTGCGCAGTCCGGCGCCTATCGGGTGGTGCTGGAACCGGCGATCTACCGCCGTGCAGGCGCAGCAGACCTGGGTGACCTGCAGGTGTTCAACGCGGCCGGACAGGCCCTGCCGTCGGCATTGCTGGCACCGGACGCGCCGCTGGCACAGCCGCCGGTGCAGCGCGAGCTGCCCTGGTTCGCACTGCCGCCGCTGGCCGATGCGCAACGCAACGACCTGCAGTTGCTGACCGAGCGCGATACCGACGGCCGTGTGCGCCGGGTCGAAGCGCGTGTCGGTGCTGGCACGGTGAACGGGCAGGGCGGCTGGCTGATCGATGCCAGCGTGCTCGGCCAGCAACCGCTGGCGGCGCTGGTGCTGGATTGGGCCGACAGTGGCCAGCCGCTGCAGGCGCAGGTGCAGCTTGATGCCAGCGATGACCTGCAGCATTGGCGCTCCATCGGTCGGGACATTCCGCTGGTGGACCTGCAGCGCGCCGGCAAACGGTTGCTGCAGCGACGCCTGCAGGTTGACGGCAATGCGCGCTATCTGCGCGTGCTGCCGCAGGGCGACGCGCGACTGCCTGCCCTGCATGGCGTGCTCGCCGAGCTTCCGCCGGCACCGGCGACGTTGCCTTGGGAATGGCTGTCACTGACGCCGATAGCGCAGGGCAAGGGCGAATACACATTCGAACTGGACGGCCGTTTCCCGATCGCGCGCGCCGATGTCGCCAGTACCGACAACAGCCTGGTGCAGTGGACGCTGTTCAGCCGCGACGATGAAGGCGCGGAGTGGCAACGACGCAGTGCACCGTGGATCGCCTATCAGCTGCAGCAGGGAACGCAGGGCCCGCGTCAGCAGTCGGCGGCGCAGGTGCTGGGCGATGTGCACCGCGACCGCTACTGGAAGCTGGTGGCAAGCCCGGCGGAGATCGCCGGCGCCCCCACCCTGCGCCTGGGCTACCAGCCGGAAGTGATGGTGTTCCTGAGCCAGGGCGCTGCGCCCTATGCACTGGCGGTGGGCAGCGCGACGGCGCGCCGCGCGGAGGCGCCGATCGGGGTGCTGATCGAGGAACTTCGCCAGCGCAACGATCCGGCCTGGCAGCCGACGCTGGCACGCCTGGAGGGCCGTCCCGAGCCGCTGGCCGGAGACGCAGCGCTGGAACCGCAGCGGGACTGGAAGGCCTGGCTGCTGTGGGCGCTGCTGGGCGTGGGGGTCCTGGTCGTGGGCGGTCTGGCGGTCAGCCTGCTCAGGCAGAAGCCTTCGCCTTCGGCGTAGATCCCGATGAATCCCGGCCGCGCATGGAGCGGCGCTGCGGCCGGCGCCATCCGTTCTGCCGCAGCCGATACAATGACGGTCTGCCGAACGCCGGCACCCCGTCCCTGAGCCCAAGAGTTGCCCATGTCCATCGTCCGCATGACCGACCTCGACCTCTCCGGCAAGCGCGTGCTGATCCGCCAGGATCTGAACGTGCCGATCGAGAATGGCCGCATCACTTCCGAACAGCGCATCACCGCTTCGCTGCCGACGCTCAAGCGCGCACTGGAGCAGGGCGCGGCGGTGATGGTCACCTCGCACCTGGGCCGGCCGAAGGAAGGCGTGTGGAGCGAAGCCGATTCGCTGGCACCGGTTGCCGCACGCCTGTCCGAACTGCTGGGTCGCGAGGTGCCGCTGGTGCGCGACTGGATCGACGGCGTCGAGGTGCAGCCGGGCCAGCTGGTGCTGCTGGAAAACTGCCGGATGAACGTCGGCGAGGGCAAGGATGACGAAGCCCTGTCGAAGAAGTACGCCGCGCTGTGCGATGTGTTCGTGATGGATGCCTTCGGTACCGCGCACCGCGCGCAGGCGTCCACCCATGGCGTGATCCGTTTCGCCCCGGTCGCCGCGGGTGGCCCGCTGCTGATGGCCGAGCTGGATGCCCTGGCGCAGGCGCTGGACGCACCGGCCAAGCCGCTGCTGGCCATCGTGGCCGGCAGCAAGGTCAGCACCAAGCTGGAACTGCTGGCCAATCTGGTGGGCAAGGTCGACCAGCTGATCGTGGGGGGCGGCATCGCCAACACCTTCATCGCGGCTGCCGGCTACAAGGTCGGCAAGTCGCTGTACGAGCCGGACCTGCTGGACACCGCCCGGAAGATCGTTGCCGACGCCAAGGCGCGCGGGGCCGAGATTCCGCTTCCGGTGGACGTGGTCACGGCCAAGCAGTTCCTGCCCGACGCCATTGCCGAAGTGAAGGCCGTGGATGCGGTCGCTGAAGATGATCTGATCCTGGACATCGGTCCGCAGACCGCTGCCCAGTACGCGCAGCTGATTGCGAATGCCGGCACCGTGGTCTGGAACGGCCCTGTCGGCGTGTTCGAGTTTGAAGCCTTCAGCAAGGGAACCGAAGCGCTGGCGCGTGCCATCGCCACGTCCCCGGCGTTCTCCATCGCCGGCGGTGGCGACACCCTGGCAGCGGTCGACAAGTTCGACATCGCCAAGGACGTGAGCTACATCTCCACCGGTGGCGGCGCGTTCCTGGAATTCCTGGAAGGCAAGACCCTGCCGGCCGTGGCCGCGCTCGCCGCGCGCGGCGCATGAACCCGGACGGCACCCAGGCCGGTTCTGCCCACCCGGCACCGGAAGAACGCGCGACGCTCTTCTTCGACCTGGACGGTACGTTGATCGATTCGCAGGTGGGCATCACCACCTGCATCGCTTATGCGCTGCAGAAGATGGAGCATCCGGTGCCGGCGCGGGAAACCCTGCTGGGCTGGATCGGGCCTTCGCTGCGCACCACGTTCGCGCCGCTGTTCATCGAACCGGCGCGGGTGGAGCAGGCCGTCGGGTACTACCGCGAGCGCTTCGATGCCGAGGGCTGGCGCGAGCACACGGTGTACCCCCAGGTGGAGGACGCCCTGCGCACCTTGCATGCGCGTGGCCACCGCCTGGCGGTGGTCACCGCCAAGAACGAGCCGCACGCGCGCCGGATCCTGGCCCATCTGCCCTTCGGCGGATTGTTCGAGGACATCATCGGCTCGACCCTGGATGGTTCGCGCAGCCACAAGCCCGAGCTGGTCGGCGAAGCGCTGCGTCGGCTGCAGGTGTCGCCCACGCAGTGCTGGATGATCGGCGACCGTCGCATGGATATCGAGGGCGCGCGTCACCACGGCCTGCGAAGCATCGGCGTGCTGTGGGGGTTTGGTGGCGAAGCGGAACTCAATGAAGCGGGTGCGGGCCAGCTGGCACGCGAACCGGTCCAGCTGACGACACTGTTGGCCTGATGCCTCTTTGACCGGTCGCGGCGTGGCCAGGCCGGGGGCTTTGGCCGACTGCCGCCCGGGAGGGGCCGGCGCGCCCGGGCACCCGGCGCCGGCCGAGGTGCGGGGGGTGTCCGGTGCATGTCCCGCCGGGTG